>JAYTML010000663.1:0-1935 GCA_043728655.1 Chthoniobacter sp.
ACGCGATGGCGCGCGGATGGCGCGCGGCGCGACCGGCGGACACGCTCAGCCTGCTGCCCATGAGCGATGGCGGCGATGGCTTCGGCGAAATTGTCAGCGACGCACTCGGGGCTGAACCGCAGATGGTAAAGACCATCGATGCCGCGCATCGTCCCATCGAAGCAATGTGGTGGTGGCACGCCGCGACGCGCACCGCTATCATCGAAGCCGCGCGTGTCAACGGACTCGCCCAGCTTCCGCGCGGCAAATATCACCCCTTCGAGTTGGACACGTTCGGTCTCGGCGCGGTGTTCAAGGCGGCGCGCGATCTCGGCGCGCGGCGCGTGCTCATCGGCATTGGTGGCAGCGCGACCAACGATGGCGGCTTCGGCCTGGCCCGCGCGCTGGGCTGGCAATTTGGCAACACGCACGACGAGGACATCACGCGCTGGACCGGTCTGCATGATCTCAGTGTCATTCATCCGCCTGCGGAGACGAGCTGGTTCGATGAACTTTCGGTCGCCGTCGATGTGCAGAATCCGTTGCTCGGTCTCACTGGTTGCTCGCGCATCTACGGCCCGCAAAAGGGGCTGAAGGAATTCGAGTTTGCCGAACGCAGTCTCGAACGCCTCGCGCAGTTGATGAAACAGGAATTGCACATCGACTGCGCCAGCACTCCCGGTGCGGGTGCCGCGGGCGGACTCGGCTACGGCCTCTGCGCCTTCACCGGCGGCAAGCTGGAACCAGGCTTCGCACTCTTCGCCAGGCTGACCGGCTTCGAGGAAAAGCTTCGCGATGCGGATCTCGTCCTCACCGGCGAAGGTTCCATCGACGCCTCCACGCTCATGGGCAAGGGCGTGGGCGAACTGGCCGATCATTGCTTCGCGCGCCAGGTGCCGTGCATCGGTCTCGCGGGCGTCGTGCCGGATGCCACGCAGGCGCGGGCGAAGTTCGCCGCCACGCACGCCCTCACCCCCGAGTTCACCACCGTCGAGCAGGCCATGAGCGAACCCGCCGTCTGGCTGGAGCGCCTCGCCACCCGCGCCGCTTCGGAATGGCGGGAGTGACCAAGGTGGTGGGAGTGGTCGCGCTGCGACCACTCCGCCCGCGTTCAGCGGGCGTCGGGATAAGCGTCAATGGGCGTTCCAAGCCAGCCCCATCGCGCCGCTCCGCGCGGCGCGACGGCTCGCAGCGCGAGCCGTTCCACCCTTTGCTGCACCGGCCCTCGTCAAGGCTTGAAATGCGCCCGCGTTTCAGGTAATCACGGCCCATGTCTCCACGCCTTCGACGAACGGCCGGTCTGGCTGCCGGCCTCATTGCCCTGATTCACGTCCCCGCCGCGCCCGCTTCCTCCGACACGCCGGGCACCGTCACCTTCACCGAACACGTCGCGCCGATTCTGTTCAACAATTGCGCCACCTGCCATCGACCGGGTGAGGCCGCGCCCTTCTCATTGCTGACCTATCAGGACGCGAAGAAGCGCGGGAAACAAATCGCCGAGGAAACCGCGCGCCGCTTCATGCCGCCGTGGCACGCCGACCCCGGCCACCTTCCTTTCGCCGACGAGCGACGCCTCACCGACGCGCAAATCGCCACGCTCGCCAAGTGGCATCGCGGCGGCATGAGCGAGGGCGATGCGTCGAAGCTCCCGCCCTTGCCCAAGTTCCCCCAAGGCTGGCAGCTCGGCAAACCCGACCTCGTCGTCACCATGCCCGAGGCCTTCGAGGTGCCCGCCGAGGGACGCGACATTTATCGCAACTTCGTCCTCCCGTTGAATCTCCCCTCCAACGTGTGGGTCCGCGCCATCGAGTTCCGGCCCTCCGCGCGCTCCGTGGTTCATCACTCGCTCTTCTACCTCGACACCACCGGCACCGCCCGCACCTATGACGCGAAGGACGACCAGCCCGGCTATCCGGGGATGAATCGCTCCAACCGCCAGTTCGGTTCCGCCGGCGG
>JAYTML010000664.1:0-1921 GCA_043728655.1 Chthoniobacter sp.
TTCGTCATTCGTTGTTCGTGATTTGGCGATTCCGTTCCATCGCACGGACACCACGGAAATATCGTCGCTCTGCTCGCGTTCGCCGCAAAAACCCCG
Source organism: Chthoniobacter sp. (assembly GCA_043728655.1). GTDB lineage: Bacteria > Verrucomicrobiota > Verrucomicrobiia > Chthoniobacterales > Chthoniobacteraceae > Chthoniobacter. Next base: position 97 of record JAYTML010000664.1, read on the forward strand.
CACGTCGGTGACGACCCCGCGCGTCACCTTGTCCACGGGCAGCGAGGCGAGCTCGGTGAGCACGCTCCGCACGCGGCCGGCCCCGTAGAAACGGCCGGCGCGGTCGAGCGCCTCGGTCACGCCGTCGGTGTACAGAAAGAGCGCATCGCCGGGCGCGAGGCGGGCCGTGCTGGCGTGGTAGCCGAGCCCGGGCATCGCGCCGAGCGCCACGTTTCTCTCCCCGTCCAGCGCCTCGACGCCGGATGCGGAGAGCAGGAACGGCGGCGGGTGCCCCGCATTGCAGAAAGTTAGCGCGCCCGTTCCCACATCCAGCACGGCGACGAAAAGCGAGACGAACATGCCGCTGTCGGTTTGCCCGGAGAGTTCATCGCTGACCTGTGCCATCATTTGCTCCAGGGGGAGGCCGCGCGACGCGCTCGCTTTGAGCAGCGTTTTCGTGACGGCCATGAAGAGCGCCGCCGGGATGCCTTTGCCGGAAACATCTCCGATGAGGAAACAGAGCCGGTCGCCATCGAGGAAGTAAAAATCATACAAATCTCCGCCAATCTCGCGCGCCGGGCGGAGCAGCGCATGCACGTCGATCTCCTGCCGATCGGGAAACGCGGGGAAGCGTTTCGGAACGAGACTCATCTGGATGTTCCGCGCGGCGCCCAGCTCGCCCTCGAAGCGCTCCTTCACCGTCGTGGTGTAGCGCAGCTCCTGCATGCGCATCTGGAGGTCGCGCGTCATCTTGTTGAACGCGTTTGCGAGATTCGCAAACTCCCGTGTCGGCGCAGCCACATTCAGCCGCTGCTCGAGATCGCCCTGCGCCACCTGCTGCGCCGCCGCCGCGAGCTGGGCGATCGGCCGGCTGATCGACCGCGCGACCACAGCCAGCGCCGCGATCAGCCCCGCCAGCCCGAGCAGCCCGATCACGAGCAGCTCATCGCGCAGCTCGCGCGCCTCGCCCAGCGCCTCGCTCTCGGGGAAGACGATGGCCAGCGAAAGCTCGCCGTTCTGGATCGGCGCGTAGGCGATCCACGCCGGAAGTTTTCGCATCGGCTCGCTCGTGCGGCGGAACCCCTCCTCCCCCGCCCGCATGTGCCGGGCGAGCACCGGGTTTGTGTCCTGCACCGCGGCCTTCATGAGTTTCGCATGATCCGGGTACGCCACGAAGCGGCCCTCCCGGCTGACGATGAAGGCGTACCCGGTCTTGCCGACGGCGATGCGCTCGGTCTCGGCGATGAGCTGCGTCATGGCGATGTCGATCGTCGCGATGCCCCAGAAATGCCCATCGCGCCGGAACGGCACCGAGTGCGTGATCATCACCGCATTGCCGCCGCCTTCGTCGAAATACGGTTCCGTCCACATCCCGCGGCCGAGATCGCGCGGGAGCCGGTACCAGTCCCATTGGAAGTAATTGTACTCCGGCTTCCCGAGCTGCTCGAACTTCGGCCCGTCCTCGCCGTGGTAAAAATACGGCGCGTAGGCGCTCACGTTTTCCTCCATCCCGTACGGGCGAAAGGCGATGCAGCTCCCATAGATGTCCGGGTTCCGCACGATCACGTCCCTCAGGAACGCCTCGACCATTGCCGGCGTCTCCAGCGCGCCCGTCTCCAGCGTCACCCCCATCATCTCGGGAATCTTCCGAGCCGTGCTCAGCCGCACATCAAAATGCTCGGCGTAGGTCTTCGCCATGAAGCGCGCCGCCTCCTCCGTCTGCGCAGCCACCCGGTCAAAACTCCGCCGGGAGGCACTCCATACCACCACCGCAAACAGGCCCGCCGCTGGAACCCCGATCCAGACGAACAGCCGCGTGGAAAGCGTCGCCTTCATCCGCGCCTCC
>JAYTML010000665.1:0-3174 GCA_043728655.1 Chthoniobacter sp.
CGTGCGGCTGACGAAACGCGTGAGGTCATCGACATGGCCGTCGGTGTCGTCGCCCTCGATGCCGTCGCCGAGCCAGAGGATTTTCGTGACGCCGAGGAAGTCGCGGAGCTTTTGCTCGATGTCCTTTTGCGTGAGGTCGGGGTTGCGGTTGGGGTTGAGCAGGCAGGACTTGGTGGTGAGCAGCGAGCCCGCGCCGTTCACATCGATCGAGCCGCCTTCGAGCACCATCTTCGGGAAATAGATGGGCAGGCCCTGCTGCTCGGCGATGCGCTTGGGCACGTCGTCGTCGAAGTCGAACGGCGGATATTTCCAGCCCCACGCATTGTAGTCCCAGTCGATGATCGCCATGCGCGGGTCGGCGTCGCGCGTGAGGTAGATCGGGCCGTGGTCGCGGCACCACGGCTCATTCGTGGGGATGTGGAAAAAGGTGACGTGCTCGCATTTGGCCTTCGCCTTGGCGAGGTGCCCGCGCACGAGCGCCTCGTGCTCGGCGTCGCAGACGTTGATGTGCACTTTCTCCGAGCCGGCGAGCGCATGGACCATCGCCGCGAGCGTGGGGACGATGCGCTCGTAGGAATCGGGAAAGCTGATGCCATCGGGCCGCGGCCACGAGAGCCAGGTGGCCTCGTGCGGCTCCCACTCCGCGGGCATGCGGTAGCCGAGCGCGGCGGGTGTTTGGGTGGCGATGGCGGCGGCGTCAGACATGAAGGGTGGAATTCCTCTCCTAGTCGATGAATCGCTTCTGGATGTCGCCATACGCGTCTATCCGGCGGTCGCGGAAAAATGGCCAGTGCGTGCGCTGGGTGTCGAGCGCGTCGAGGTCGGCCTCGACGATGAGGATTTCCTCCGCGTCCACTGCCGCCTTGGCGACGATCTGGCCGGCAGGATCGACGACGAAACTTTGGCCCCAAAACTCGATGCCGTCGCCGCCATCCGGCGCCTCGTGGCCAACGCGGTTCGGCACGGCGACGTAGCAGCCGTTCGCGATCGCGTGGGAGCGCTGGATGGTTTCCCACGAGTCGTGCTGCCGCGCGCCATGCTCCGCTTTCTCGCCGGGATGCCAGCCGATGGCGGTGGGGAAAAAAAGGATCTGCGCGCCGGCGAGCGCGGTGAGCCGCGCGGACTCGGGATACCACTGGTCCCAGCAGACGCAGACGCCGATTTTCGCGTAGCGCGTCTGCCATGCGCGGAAGCCGAGGTCGCCGGGTGTGAAATAGAATTTCTCGTAGAAAAGCGGGTCGTCCGGGATGTGCATCTTCCGGTACTTGCCGAGGTAGGCGCCGTCGGCGTCGATGATGGCGGCGGTGTTGTGGTAAAGGCCCGCGCTGCGCTTTTCAAAAAGCGAGGCGATGATGACGATGCCGCGCTCCTTCGCGAGCGCGCCCAGCGCCTCGGTGCTCGGGCCGGGGATTTCCTCGGCGAGCTTGAAGTATTTGTGATCCTCCACCTGGCAGAAGTACTGGGAGGTGAAGAGTTCCTGCAGACACACGATCTGCGCGCCGCGATCCGCGGCCTCGGCGGCCTTGGCGAGCGCCTTCGCGAGATTCTCGCGCGGCTCCGCGGAGCAGCGCATCTGGACGAGGCCGAGGGTGACTTTGTGGGCAGTGGACGACATGCGGAGAGAAAGCTGCGCCACGCCTCGCGCAGGGCGGGGCGTTGGTTTGTGAAAAGTGTGCGTCGCTCGTCGCGGAAATCAATCCGCCAAATCTACGTGCGACCGTGGAAAGCGCCCGCCTACTTGATCGAATCCGCCGCGACGATCTTCACGCTCTCGACTCCCACGCGATCCTTCGGCTTGCTCGGCTCGCCGCCGCCGCCGGCGCCGACCGGGGTCTCACCGAGTTTTTTCAGCACGTCCTCGCCTTTGATGACCTTGCCGAAAGCGGTGTACTTGCCGTTGAGCTGCTGCGCTCCTTCGAGGCAGATGAAAAACTGGCAGCTCGCCGAATTCGGATCGGCCGTGCGCGCCATCGAGATCACGCCGAGGTCGTGCTTGCGGTCGCTGAATTCCGCGTCCACCCGCTCGGGCGAACTGCCCGTGCCCCAGCGCGCTTCCATGCTCGGGTCTTTGGAAAGCGGGTCGCCGCCCTGGATCATGAAACCTTTGATGATGCGGTGAATTGCGGTGCCGTCATAGAAGCCGCTCTTCGCCAGCTTGATGAAATTCGCGACGGTTTTTGGCGCGGTCTCCGGCCAGAACTCGACGACCATCTCGCCGGCCGCCGTCTTGATGACGGCCACTTCCTTCGCGGCCTTCTCATCCGCTGCGAGTGCGACGGGCGCGAGGGCGAGGGCGAGAGAGGCGGTCGTGATGAGCGAAAGGAAAAGCGTTTTCATAAGGCTGGCAGATTTGCCACGCGCACGCCGCGCTGTCACGCGGAGAAAAACGCCTGCCGGCGCGCCACTCAATCCGCGTGCCGGCGATGCGCGACGCGGAGGTTGCAAGGCGGACGTCGAAAGCTACTATGCGCCCTCGTCATTCATGAAATTCCACGCATTTTTCCTGGCCGCAGTTCTCGGTGCGGCGACGCTCCACGGACAGGACGCCGTCCCGCCCGATCCAAACCCGGTGCTGCTCGCGCAGGCGACACCGCCGACCAGGAAGGACAATGCTGTCACCTCGCTCAACAACCGCGGAGCGAAGGATCCCTCGTCGGCGCCGGTTCTGGCGGCGGAGGACACGATGACGATCCCGGCGGCGAATGCGAGCGGCGCGGCGGCGGGCTCCGCCGACACGCTGACTCCGGTCACGCTCTGGAAGCTGATCCAGGACGGCGGCTGGGCGATGATCCCGCTGGGCTTTCTCTCCGTGGTCACGGTGATGCTCGTAATCATCTATCTTTTCACCCTGCGCCGCAGCTCGATCCTCACGCCGCAGTATATGAATACGGCGGACGTGCTTTTGAAAAAGCGCGACTACCTCGGCCTGCTCGCGATTTCCAGCCGGCACAGCGAATCCATCGCGCGCGTGGTGCAGCGGACGCTCGATTTCGCGACGAAAAACCCGACGGCTTCCTACGAGGTGGTGCGCGAGATCGCGGAGACCGAGGCGGCCAGCCAGGCGGCGTCGCTCCAGCATCGCACGGTGTATCTCGCGGACATCGGCATGCTCTCGCCGATGATCGGGCTGCTCGGCACGGTGATGGGAATCATCCGGTCCTTTGGCCTGCTGGG
>JAYTML010000666.1:0-2262 GCA_043728655.1 Chthoniobacter sp.
CATTTCAAGCCGCGGGCGAAGCGGATCATCTTCCTCTTCATGCAGGGCGGCGTGAGCCAGGTGGACTCGTTCGACTACAAGCCGCGGCTGGCGAAGGACGACGGGCAGATGCTCGATTTCGACGACAGCCGCGAAATCGCCAAGACCGGAAAAAGCGGTGCGCAGCGCGTGATGAAGCCGCTCTGGGACTTCCGCCAGCACGGGCAGAGCGGCCTGTGGGTGAGCGATCTTTTCCCCGAGATGGCGAAGCACGCCGACGACCTCTGCGTCATCCGCTCGATGCACACCGAGGGCATCGCGCACGGCCCGGCCACGCTTTTCCTCCACACGGGCAGCACGAGTTTCATCCGCCCCTCGATGGGCGCGTGGGTGAACTACGGGCTCGGCAGCGAAAACGAAAACCTCCCCGGCTTCGTCACGATCAGCCCCTCGCTGGGAAACGGCGGGCCGCGCAACTACGGCAACGCCTTTCTCCCCGCGATCTACCAGGGCACCGCGATCGGCCGCGCGGGGCTGCCGGCGAAGGAGGCAACGATCCGAAATCTCCAGCCCGCGCGCTCGCCGGAGGAGGCACGGCGGCAGTTCGACCTGCTGCGCGATCTGAACGCGGAGCAGCTCCGGCACAAGCCCGGCGAGAGCGAGCTCGAGGCCGTGATCAACAGCTACGAACTCGCGTGGCGCATGCAGGGCGAGGCGCCGCAGGTGCTGGATTTTGCGAAGGAATCGCCCGAGACGCTCGCGCTCTATGGCATCGGCGAAAAGGACACGGACAACTTCGGCCGGCAGTGCCTGCTCGCGCGGCGGATGTGCGAGAGCGGCGTGCGCTTTGTGCAGGTGAACTACGGCGACAACACGAACAACCCGGCGTGGGATCAGCACTCCAATTTGAAGAAGCACGGCGAGCACGCGCGCGCTGTGGACAGGCCGATCTCCGGCCTGCTCACGGATTTGAAACAGCGCGGGCTGCTCGAGGACACGATCGTCTGGTGGGGCGGCGAATTTGGCCGCACGCCGTACGCGGAAAAGAACGGCACCGGGCGCGATCACAATCCGAACGGCTTCAGCATCTGGCTCGCGGGCGGCGGCGTGAAACGCGGCTTGGCGTATGGCGAGACGGACGAGTTCGGCCACCACGCGGTGACAGACAAAGTCCACATGCACGACCTCCACGCCACGCTCCTCCACGCGCTGGGCCTCGACCACGAGAAGCTCACCTACCGCTACGCCGGGCGGAATTTCCGCCTGACGGATGTGTACGGAAACGTGGTGCAGGATCTCTTTCTATGAAAACCCTCCTCTTCCTCCTCAGCGCATCCGTCTGTCTCGCCGAAGTCACCGAGGAGCAGCGCCGCGTGCCGATCGAGGCCGACACGACCGATGCGAAGCTCGCGAAGATCGTGCTGATCGCAGGCACCCCGAGCAACAAGGCGGGCCAGCATGAATACTTCGCCGGGTGCGCGCTGATGATGGGCTGGCTGAAGCAGAATCCCGGCGTGTGGCCCGTGCTCGTGGCAGACGGTTGGCCGCAGAACGAGGCGGTCCTCGACGGCGCGCGCGCCGTGGTCTGCTTCGCGGATGGCGGGGCAAAACTCCCATTCCTCGCTCCTGCGCGCTGGGAAAAGATGCGCGCACTCATGGATCGCGGGACCGGCTTTGTCATGCTCCACCAGGCCGTGGATGTGCCCGAGGCGCAGGCGGCCGAGATGCAGGCATGGCTCGGCGGCGCGTGGACAAAGGACATCGGCTGCCGCGGGCACTGGGACATGGAATTTGACCCCGCCGCTGGCGCGAAGCATCCGGTGCTCACCGCGCTCCAGCCTTTCGCCGCGCCGCTCGACGGCTGGCTGTACAATCTCCATTTCTCCGAGCGCGGCGTCACTCCCCTGCTCGCAGGCACCGTGCCGGACAAGTCGCGCACGACTGACGATGCGAAGTCGCACACGGGCCGCGCGGAGACGGTCGCGTGGGCCTTTGAACGCGGGAATGGCGGACGCAGCTTCGCCTTTACGGGCTGCGATCTGCACCGCAACTGGCAGGTGGAAAGCCAGCGCCGCCTCGTCGTCAATGGCATCCTCTGGGCCGCGAAACTCGACGTGCCCGCGGAGGGCGCAAAGGTCGCCTTTGACCCCGCCGATCTCGCGAAGAATCTGGACGCGAAGCCTGCGCCAGCGCCAGCCCCAGCCAAATAGACGGGCGCCCGGCAAGGGGCGGCTCGCTTTCAGCCACCTATCCGCACGGCAGCGCGGCAAATCGCGCGTAGGC
>JAYTML010000667.1:0-3456 GCA_043728655.1 Chthoniobacter sp.
CGGCAGGCGGGCCGCTTTTCCAATCCCGAGATCGAGGCCGATTACCGGCAGAATGTCCGCTCGCGCGAGAACACGGTCGGAATCGCACTCACGCAGAAGTTTCCGCTCACCGCCCGGCTGCGCCTGGAGAAGGCTGTCTCGACCGCGCAGCTCGCCGCCGCCGAGGCGGAGGTGCGCGATGCCGGACGGCTGCTCGCTGCGGATGTGCAGGCCGCTGCGGTGCGGCTGCTCGCGCTGCGCGGGCGGCATGCGCTCGCGGAGCGTCAGCTTGGAAACAGCCGTGAGATGGCGGACTTTACCTCCCGGCGAGTGAGCCTGGGGGAAGCCTCAGCGACCGACGCCTTGCAGGTGGAACTGGAGGCACAGCAGCTCGCGACGGAGCTTCTCCGGCTCGACGCTGAGGGCGCGGCGCTGGCTGCCGCGCTCCGGCCGCTGCTCGGACTCGGCGCGGAGGATTTCATCGAAATCACCGGCGCGCTCGCGGAGCCGGCACCGCGGGAGTGGCGTGCGTCGCCGGGCGAGCGGGCGGACATCGCCGCGCTGCGGCACCACGCGGAGGCCGCGAGGCAGGAGGCGTCGCTGGCAAGGGCGCGGCGATGGGAGGACATCGGCGTCGGCGTGATCGCCGGGCGCGAGCGCGCGGAGGACGCGCCGGATGGTTTGCAAACGGACACCATGGTCGGCGTGAAAGTCAGCTTCCCGCTGCCGCTGTGGAATCGCAACGAAGGGCGCATCGCCGAGGCCGCTGCCGCCGCCACCCGTCGCCAGCGGGAAGCCGAGGCGCTCGCCACCCGCGCAGCCGCCGAGGCCGCGGGCGCGCGCACCGAGATGCGGGCGCTGGCGAAACTCGCCGTGCAGCTCGACGCCGTGCTGCTGCCCAAGTCGGCGCAGGTCGAGGAGCAGCTCCGCGCTGCGTACGGCACCGGACAGGCGGCGCTCCCGGACGTGCTGCGCGCCCGCGACCAGCGCCTGCAGCTCCGCCGCCAGCAGCTCGACGCGCTGCGCGACTACCACCTCGCCCGCATCCGCCACGCCGCGGCGACCGGCGCGATCCTCCCGCAGTCCAAATCCAACTAAACCCATGTGGTATCTCATTCTCAAAGCCGGAATCAGCGCGGGCGTCATCGTCGGCGTCTCGGAAATCGCCAGGCGCAATAACTTCGCCGCGAGCTGGCTGCATTCGCTGCCGCTCGTCTCCCTGCTCGCGTTCGTCTGGATCTACCTTGAGACGCGGGACACCGCGCTCATCGCCAGGCACGCGCAGGGCACCTTTTGGTTCGTCATTCCCACGCTGCCCATGTTTATCGCCATGCCGTGGCTGCTCCGGCACGGCTGGAGCTTCTGGCCCAGCCTCCTTGCGGGCATCGTCCTCACGGCGCTGCTCTACCTCCTCACCATGCGCCTGCTCACCGCCTTCGGCGTGAGACTCTGACCTCTCATCCCATCCGTTCATGATCAAAACCCTTGTTTGTTTTCTGTGCCTGGCGACCGCGGCCATCGCCGCCGTCTCGCCGGAAGAGGCCGCCGCGACCGTCATCCTCGACGAAAGCGGGGTGAAAAATCTCCGAATCGAAACCGTCGAGGCGGAGGAGATCGAGTTTGAGGAAGCCGTGTTCGCGCTGGGCCGGATCAAGGTCGCGCCGGGGCATCGCGCGGTGGTCAGCAGCAGAGTGCCGGGGCGCGTGCTGAGCGTCGGCGCGCACATCGACACAGCGGTCGAGAAAGGCGCGGAGGTCGCGGTGATCGAGAGCCGCCAGCCGGGCGATCCCCCGCCTTCCATCCGGCTCATCGCGCCGCTCAGCGGCAAAATTGCGGCGGTGAAAATCGTGCCGGGGCAGCCGGTGACGCCGGACGATTCGCTGATCGAGATCATCGACCTGTCCGAGGTCCACGCCGTCGCGGCGGTGCCCGAGCATCTGGTCGGCAAACTCCAGGTCGGGCAGACGGCACACATCCGCGTCATGGCGGTGCCGGGGCGCACTTTCGAGGCCCGGCTCGCGCATCTCGGAACGGAGGCGGACGCAAAGAGCGGCACGCTGGAAGCCGCCTTTCACATCGACAATTCCGACGGGCTGCTCCGCCCCGACATGCGCGCAGAGTTTTCCATCGTGCTCAGCAAGCGCGAAGGCGTGATGAGCATCCCGCGCGCGGCACTGCAAGGCGACGCGACCAACCGGACGATCTATCGCAAGCATTACGACGACTCGCTGAAGAACACCTTTGTGCGCGTGCCGGTGCAGGTCGGCGCGATGAATGACCGCTTCGTGGAAATCACGGGCGGCCTCGTCGCCGGGGATGAAGTCGTGACCACGGGCGCCTATTCGCTCGGCTTCGCCGGAAAGGGCAGTGTCTCGCTGAAAGCCGCGCTCGATGCCGCCCACGGCCACGAGCACGCCGAAGACGGCAGCGAGATGACAGCCGCCCAGAAGGCCGCGGCCAAATCCGGTGGGGACGGCCACGATCACGCCGAAGGCGCGCACGGCCTCTCCGCGCTCACACTTTTCTCCCTCGCCTCAAACGGCCTGCTGCTCCTGCTCCTCGTCGTGGCGATGCGGCGCAAAACCGGCGCGGCCGCGCACTAAAGGCCATGCTGAACAAACTGATCTATTTCTCGCTGCACAACCGCGCGATCGTTATCGCGCTGGCCCTGCTGCTCATGGTGCTCGGCGTGCAGACGACGATGAAACTGCCGGTCGAGGTGCTGCCCGATCTCACGAAGCCGACCGTCATCGTGCTCACCGAGTCACCCGGCCTCGCGCCGGAGGAGGTCGAGGTAAACATCACGCAGCCCATCGAACGCGCGCTGCTCGGCGTAGCGGGGCTGACCAGGCTGCGCTCGAATTCCGACGTGTCGCTCTCGCTCGTGTATGCGGAGTTCGGCTGGGGCACGGACATCTACAAGGCGCGGCAGTTTGTGCAGGAGCGCCTCGCCGGCGTGCGCGGCACGCTGCCGGCGGGCGTGGAGCCCTTCCTCACGCCGGCCGCTTCGCTCATGGGCGAGATCCTCCTCGTCGGCGTGAGCAGCCGCGACGACAAGACGCTGCCGCGCGACGTGCGCACGATCGCCGACTGGACGATCCGCCCGCGCCTGCAAAGCATTCCCGGCATCGCCGAGGTGCTGAACATGGGCGGCGGCATCAAGCAGGTGCAGGTGCAGCCCGAGCCGCACCGCATGGCGGCGAATGGAGTCACGCTCGCGGAGCTCGAAACCGCGGCGCGCGAGGCGGCGGGAAATTCCACCGGCGGATTCATCAACACCGGCACCACGGAAATCATGGTGCGCAATCTCGCGATGACCGTGCAGCTCGAGGACATCGCAAAGACCGTGGTGAAGAAGGTCGGCGACCGCGCGATCAGCATCGCCGACGTGGCGCGCGTCGAGTGGGGCGTGGAGCCGATGCGCGGCGACGGCAGCGTGAACGGCAAGCGCGGAGTGGTGATGAGCATCACGAAGGC
>JAYTML010000668.1:0-5858 GCA_043728655.1 Chthoniobacter sp.
CCAAGCAATCCACCGAACCGACGACGAAGCCTGCGACGCCCGAGCGCGGCGTCACCATGAGCGGGGCGGAGATCCTCGTCGAATGCCTGATCCGCGAGGGTGTGGACACGATTTTTGCGTATCCCGGCGGGGCTTCGATGCACATGCACCAGGCGCTGACCAAGCGCGAGGACGTGCTGCGGACGTATCTGCCGCGCCATGAGCAGGGCGGCGTCTTTGCGGCGGAAGGCTATGCGCGGGCGACGGGCAAGGCCGGCGTGGTGATGGCGACGAGCGGGCCGGGCGCGACGAATCTGGTGACGGGAATCGCGGACGCGTATCTGGACTCGACGCCGCTGGTGGCGATCACGGGACAGGTGCCGCAGGCGATGATCGGCAAGGGCGCGTTTCAGGAGACGGACGTGTTCAGCGTCACGGCGCAGATCGTGAAGCACAATTACCTCGTGATGGATGTGAACGACATCCCGCGGATCGTGAAGGAGGCTTTCCACATCGCGCAGTCGGGGCGTCCGGGCCCGGTGCTGATCGACGTGCCGAAGAACATCCAGCTCGCGACGACGCAGCCGATTTTCCCGACCGAGGTGCATCTGCGCGGCTACGCGCCGATCCCGCACGCGGACGACGTGGCGCTCAATGAAGTGGTGGGGCTGATCCAGTCCGCGAAGTGCCCGATGATCTACTGCGGCGGCGGCATCATCTCCGGCGAGGCGAGCGCGGAACTGATGGAGTTCGTGGAGCGCACCGGCATCCCCGTCGCGACCACGCTCATGGGCATCGGCTGCTTCCCCGAGACGCATCCGCTTTCGCTCAAATGGCTGGGCATGCACGGCACGGTGTACGCGAACAACGCGGTGAACGAGGCCGACCTGCTGCTCGCCATCGGGGTGCGGTTCGACGACCGGGTGACGGGCAAGATCAGCGAATTCGCCAAGCACGGGACGATCGTCCACATCGACATCGACAACTCGGAGATCAACAAGAACAAGGTCGTGAAGCTGCCGATCCTGAGCGACATCAAGTATGCGCTCACGCGGCTGAACGCCCTGCTGGAAAACGCCGGCAAGAAGCGGGTGGAGTCGGGCTTCGACGCCTTCCCGGACTGGTACACAAAGATCTACGACTGGAAGGACAAATTCCCGTTCACCTTCAACGACACCGAGGACGTGATCCAGCCGCAGTATGCCATCCGCCTGCTCTATGAGCTGACGAAAGGCGATGCGATCATCACGACCGGCGTGGGCCAGCACCAGATGTGGGCCGCGCAGTATTATGACTTCACTCAGCCGCGCACGCTGCTGACGAGCGCGGGGCTGGGCTCGATGGGCTTTGGCTATCCGGCCGCACTCGGGGCAAAGGTGGCGTTTCCCAACAAGCAGGTCGTCGACATCGATGGCGACGGCTCTTTCCTCATGAACGTGCAGGAGATGGCGATGGCGCACGTCGAAGGCATCAATGCCAAGGTAATGATCCTCAACAACCAGTGGCTCGGCATGGTCATGCAGTGGGAGGACCGGTTCTACAAAGGCAACCGCGGGCACACCTTCCTCGGCAATCCGAAGAGCGTCTATGGCGGCAGCCTCGAAGACCCGACCGGCATTTACCCGGACTACGTGAAAATGTGCGCGGGCTTCGCCGTGAAATGCGAGCGCGTGATGCACAAGAAGGATCTCGCCGCCGCGATGCAGCGCATGCTCGACGCAGACGAGCCGTACATCCTCGATGTCATGGTGCCCTACACCGAGCATGTGCTCCCGATGATCCCCGCAGGCGCGACCTACAAGGACGTGATCTACGAGGGCCGCCAGACGCTTCAGGCCGGAACGGGGCTGTAAGGCGCCGGTATCAGCCTGGGCTGGAAATGCGCGCCGTCAGGCCGCGCGCAGCACCGTGTCCACATTGGCGAGCATGCCGCGAAGCTCCCGGCGGAAAACGTGCCGTTCCGGCTCGACCACACCGCGCGCCTTCGCGGCGTTCACAAATCCCGACGCCGGCCGCCCCGACTCCTCCCAGTGCAGCAGGCTGCCGAGCCCGGCCTTTGTGACCTGGCAGTAAAGCGTGTGGTCAAACTCCGCCTCGGGATGCACCTCGCCGTCGTGGATATGCACCGTCGGAAAAAAGAGCCGCTCCGGCGTCGCGGTGGGAAACGAAAATGCCATCGGATGAATCCGGCCAGCGCCCTTCCGGAGCTGGAAAACCGCGAAGCCATACTTCGCATACTGGCCCAGCCGTTTCCACACGCCGTCCGACAGCCGGAAGCGCGGATCGAGCCGCGCGAAATCGCGCACCGCCGGAACGAACGACGCGACGAAGCTGCCGACCTTCTCCACTTTCAAAGTCCGCACCTCCCCCGGCTGCACGGACTTGGCCGCTCCGGCCAGGAAGCTCCTCTGCGCGAAGCCAGCCGCCAGATCCTCGAAGAAAACCGGATAGCCTTCCAGATTGATGAAATCGACCGCGCCCTCCGCGCTGCCCGTCGCGACCGGAATCGGCAGGATCATCGCCAATGGCTCGGGCGCTCCCACTTTCATCCCATAGACCAGCAACTGCCGGCCTTGGCGCGCGTGGCGCGCAAAAATCCCCGTATCCGCAACGAAATCGACAGGACGGCTGAAGCAACACATGGCCCGCAGCTTACCCATGCCCGGCCTAGTTTCGCACTTTTTGTCGCCAGCAGTTGAGTAATGCCCGCCGCCGGGCCACTATGCCGCGCCTCAAAATGCCATCCCCCGCACGCCGCCTCGCCTTTTGCCTCGCCGGCCTCCTCCTTTCGGCGCATCCCGCGCCGGCGCTGATCATCTACGGCACAGGCCCCACCGACGTAAACAACGCGCTCAACGTCCTCCCCCCGGACACGCTCCCCCCCAACGGATCGCCGGCTCCCAACATCGCCCGTATCGGCCTCTTCAACGCCTCCGGCGTCTATCTCGGCAACGGGTACGTCCTCACCGCCAACCACGTCATCGTCGTGGACAGCGGGATCGTCATCAATGGCGTGAGCTACAACCGCGACCTGACCTTCACCCCCCTCCAGATCACCGAGGACGATCCCGGCACGGCCTATTCCGATGTCGTCGATCTCAAGCTCATCAAAATCCTCGGCAATCCAGGCCTGCCACCGCTGCCCGTGGTCCAGAGCCTCCCGCTGAACTACTCCACCGCCACCGACTTCAATGCCGCGGCCACCCTGATGGGCTGGGGCTTTGGCAAAGGCGCAATCGTCAGCAACAAAGGATGGCAGTGGGGCGACAACTCCACCCAGCTGCTCCGCTGGGGCACCAACGCGACGCTCCCCGGTACATACACCGCGAGCTACAGCGGCTATCAGTACGACGTGCTCCACACGGAGTTCAGGCGCTCCCTCGGCTCCAATACCGCACAGATCACCCAGGGCGACTCCGGCGGCGCGCTCTTCCAGCAGTTCGGCGGCGTGTGGAAACTCTCCGGCACCGCGACCACCACCCTCAGCTACCAGGGCGGCGCCGCCCTCTTCGACGGCCAATACCCCATCCCGCCCGGCGACCAGCCCGATGCGGCCGAATTCGTCCGTATCTCCCGCTACGGCCACCTCATGCGCGCCGTAAACTGGGCCAGCGCCAAGCTCGGCAATGCCGCCGCCCCGCTCACCGCCGACACCGATTTCGACGGCATCCCGCACCTCCTCGAGTACGCCTTTCACACCGATCCCAATGTCGCCTCCGTCGCGGCGCTCCCGCAACTCGGCATGGAGGGCGGCTTCCTCACCCTCACCTACACCCAGCTCCTCTCCGCGACCGACCTCAGCTACCTCGTCCAGGAATCCGCCGACCTCGCCAACCCCCTCGGCTGGGGACCAGCCACGGTGATCGAGGAAATCGTCTCGACCAGCGGCCTGACGCGGATCGTGAAGGCGAAGGTCGCCATTGGCGCCGCCACGCAGAAATTCCTCCGCCTCCTGGTCAGCACCGTGCCGTAGCCGCGCGCTACCGCCCCCCGCTCTGCTCGTAAAAGCGCCGCCGGGCGGTGATGTCGTCGATGTATTTCCGCGTGGTAGGAAAATCCATCGCGCGCATCAGGTCGGCAGCCGTCGCCTCCTCGCCCCGCTCCGTCGCGGCGATCCAGCGGTCCACACGCACACGGCCCGCGTTGTATTCCGCGAGCGCAAAGGGCACCGCATCCGCCTTCTGCTTCCAACGCTCCAGCGCCCTTTTGAAATACCACGTCCCCACGTCCAGATTCGTCTTCGCGTCGAAAAGATCCGTCGGCACAAACGTCTCGATCTTCTCCGCCTTCGCCCAGTCCTGCGCCGCCGCCTCCCTCACCTGCATCAGCCCGCGCTCCCCGCTCGTCCCCACCCGCGACGGATCAAATCCGCTTTCCCGCCACACGATCGCCTTCACCAGCCGCGGATCGAGCCCGCGCTTTTCCGCCGCATCGGCGATCATCGCGTCGTAAGCCGAGTAACGCCCCGCCGCGAGCCAGGATTGCGCCTTGTACGCCGGGTCGGGTGCCGTCCACAGCACCAGCCCCGCCGCCGTGAAGGCGGCGAACAGGAGCAGCGTGAAAAGCGTTTTGAAAAAGCGCGCCATGAGGTCTGCGGAGTCAATCCGCGGCCCTGGGAAACTTCGACAAAAAACCGCGCCTTCTGATTTCACCCGCGCCCGCGCTACGCCCCGGCCGGACAATTCGGCATCGCTCTCGCACCATTACTGTTTTCTCAGGGAAGTAATGCACCACCCGCTCCGCCACTTCCCCGTGCCCGGCTTTCCCAGCCGCAGGCCGGCGCCCGCGACGCAGGGTTTCACCCTTGTGGAGGTCATGGTCGCCATGGGGCTCATCCTCTTTTCCCTGGTCGGCATCTACACCATGCAGGCCCAGAGCCTCCGCATCGTCCAGGCGGCCCACGACTCCAGCGGAGCCAGCCAGGTCCTCCAGCAGCGCCTCGAGCAGCTCCGCTCCAATCCCTACGACACAGTCGTCACCACCACCGGTTTGACCGCGCTCATGACAGGCTCCTCCGGCGGTACACAGGCGGAGCAGGTGATGACTGCCGTCAAAAACTTTCAGGAATCGGTGAAAGTCTCGCGCTACGCCCGGCCCGGCGTCACTCCCGCGCCCGCCGCAGGCAGCTTCACCGTGACCCGGTCCGGCACCACGGCCACAAGCACCGGCACCCTCACCACCCTCGTCGCTGAAACCGAGGTCAAAGCGCAGCTCACCGTCCAATGGACGGACCGCCAGGGCACCCACCGGCGCGAATTCAGCACCATCCTCAGCCGCGGCGGAGTGAGCGCCGCCGGGATCAGCAAAACCCCGGTCACCGCCTCCGTCCCGCTTCCATGAGCACTCCCGCCGCACCACGCCGGCCGCGCATCCGTCGCGGCGGCTTCACCCTCCCGGAGCTCACTGTCTCAGTCGCCGCCAGCACCATCGTTTTGGGCAGCCTCATGCTCGTCATGATGAGCCTCAGCCGGAGCTTCGATGCCGCCGAAAAATACTCCCGCTCCCACGCCGCCCAGATGCGCGTGATCGACGCCATCGCCCTCGACCTTCGCAATGCCACCGCCATTGCCACCACCACCTCCACCACCTCCAACCCCGCCGCCGTGGGCAATACCAGCGCCAAATTCAGCTACGGCGGCTCCAATTCGCTCACCATCACGGACGGCACCTACGACTCGGTCAAGCAGCGCGTCGGAGCCCTCAACGGCCCCAGCACCTACCTCACCTTCACGTTGCCCGGCGTTTACAAAAGCAACACCGCGTCATCCACCGATTACCGGAACGTCACCACCCTCATCAGCACCGGCACATCCCTCCGCTACGGCACCTCCGCAGGTGTCGCCGCCGACGTCACGGTGCAGTGGCGCAAAAGCTACGTC
>JAYTML010000669.1:0-1621 GCA_043728655.1 Chthoniobacter sp.
AAGAAACCGGAAGTTGCATCGCCTCAGTGGTGATTTGGTCGATCGTCAACGGCATGCGCGCAACGTAACCGACTCGATCAAAACCTCAACGACTTCAACGGCGCGAACCGCTTTCTCGGCCCCGTCGTGCCGACGATCCGACTTGGGCACGCCCTTGCTCCCGAACGCGGGGTCGCTGGGCCAAGCCACGCCTCCCCGTCTTTCACCCGTGGACGAAGCAGAGCTTCGCAGACTTTGGCATGACCAAGCGGGAGCTTGGTCAGGAGGGAAATCAGTGGATCACGACTTCGCTGCTCACGAGCGCGCCGCGGTCGTCCTTGATGGATATGAACCAGGCGGTCGCATCGGCGGGCGGCGCGTCGCCGGTGATCTTTGCGCCGTCGATGGCGAGCGGCTGCGCGATCCACGCGCGCTTTCCGTTTTCGATGTGCGGCGCGGTGGTGTAGCGCAACTCGGCGGACACGAGCGCAGTCTTCGCCTCGACTTCCGCATTCACCTTCCCTCCCTCGACGGCGCAACGCGTGACGCGTGCGAGTGGCACGCCGCCTTGCAACACGGAGTCGATGAAGATGAGCGCCTCGGGTACGTCGAAGATGTGGCCGTGCGGCATCGCGGGTTTGATCGCGATGTTCTTCGGGCTCTGCGCGAGCGCGTAGGTCTTCATGTAGCTGTCGAGCGGGTAGGCGAAGTCGTTCGAGCCGTTCAGGAACAGGATCGGCATCGTCCCGGAGCCCACGTAGCTCGCCGGATCCCAGAGTTGCGTCCACTTTTGCATCCATGTCCATTCGGGCTTCTTCGCGTCGAACCACTGCGTTGACCACGCGCTGTTCTCGCCGAGAAATCCGCAGCCGTATTGCGGTACCGCGACTTTGAAGCGCGGATCGACACCCGCGACGATGCAGGTCAAATAGCCACCCCAACTGATGCCGGTGACGCCTGTGCGCGCAGCATCGACCTCCGGGAAGGAGCGGATCAGCGAATGCGCGAGCAGCACATCGGCGACCGCGTGGTACGTCCACTGATCGTGGTGCGGCGGCGGCGTCTCGCGGAATTTTGTGGCGTCTTCCTGGTTCGGCCCCCAGTTCGAATGCCGCTCCGGTTTCCTGCCCGGCTCGGGCTTCCAATATCCCGCGAGATCCATCGAGATCGCCGCGTATCCGCGCTTCGCGTAAACATTCACCCACTGCTCGAACGCGTTCCCGCCGCCGCCATGCACGAGCACCACCCCGGGAAATTTTTTGCCCGGAGTCGTGTCGATCCCGAGCGTCGCGGGGGACGCGTAGTAGGCAAACACGCCGGTCTTCCGGCCTTCGTACATCTCGCCTTCGTAAAAGAGCGCGCGGATCGGCGACGACTCATCGACCCATGCGACGCCGGGCACTCGCCCGAGCGCTTTTACATCCCACGGCGTTGTCGCGGGCAGCGGTGCCGGCGGGCGCGCGAACGCGCTGACTGCGAGGAGGAAAAGGAAAAGGGCGGGCTTCAATCGGTGATTGTTTCGTTGAGGTTGAGCAGCACATTCGCCACCGCCGTCCACGCGGCGAGTTGGCTGTCGTCTAGGCCGGGGGGCTTTTCGAGGTCGCCGACTTTGACGAGCGCGGCGGCGGCGGGTTTGTCCGCG
>JAYTML010000670.1:0-3468 GCA_043728655.1 Chthoniobacter sp.
GCGCTGCAGCAGCAGATCAAAATGGCGAAGTCCAAAAACGTGCCGCGGCCGCAGATCCGTGAGATGGAGGCCCAGCTTCAGAAGATGATCGCCGCGCTCAAGGAGCAGGGCGGCCACGGCAATGCGCCGACGGACGAGCAGATCAAGGCCGTGGAGGAGAAGATCGAACAGGCAAAGGCCAACGGAGCTTCACCCGAACAGATCGAGAAGATGGAGGCTCACCTCGAAAAGATGAAGGCCGCCCAACAAGCCCAGGCCAACTAAACGCGCCTCCCCGTGGGGAGCGCCGCTCACAATTCCCGAAACCCCGACAGCCCCCACTCCTGCCGCTTTGCTCCTTCTCGAGCAAAGCGGTCAGGATTGGGGGCTCGGCGATTCGGGACAAAGCCACGGAAGCCATCCGCCAATTCTCCCACTGACGCTGGCTCGCTGGCCAGATTGCCGGAAGATTCTCCGCGCGAAATCCCGCGCGGCGGGATTATCAATCCACATGCCGCGAATCCCCTCAACGCTCATCTCGCTGCTCCTCATCCTTGCCGGGTGGTCGCGACTCGACGCGGCGGACGCGACATTTTTCCGCGGGATCAATCTCAACGGCCCGGCAGTCAGCGTCGCCGGCCGGGCATGGGAAGCCGGCGCAGGGGCGAAGGATTTCAAGGCGGACGGCAAAACGTTCGAAAACCAGAAGGTGCCGCTTCGCCCGCCGACTGACGCGGCGAGCACGCAGATGATCCGCAGCAGCGTCTGGGGCGACAAGGTGAACGTCGCGCTGACGGGCGTGCCGGCGGGGACGTATCAGGTCTTCCTCTACGTCTGGGAGGACAACAACAACGAGCGTTTTGACCTGCTCGTGAATGATCGCGTCGTCATCGACGGTTTCGAGAGCGGCACGGCGGGGATGTGGAAAAGGCTCGGGCCGTGGAAATGCGAGAGCATTGGCGGCAAACTGACTGTTTCCGCACGCGCGGCGAGTCATGGCGCGGCGAATCTTTCGGGACTCGAAGTGTGGAGCGGCGACGGTGCGATTCCAGGCACGAAAAGCGCGGAGTTTGTCAGCGCGCCGACCCCGGAGCAGATCGCATTTTTCGAAAGCAAGATCCGGCCGGTGCTGGCCGAACGCTGCTACGAGTGCCACAGCGCCAAGGCGGAGAAGGTGAAAGGCGGGCTGCTGCTCGACTCGCGCGCCGGTGTAGTGAAAGGCGGCGACACCGGTCCCGCAATCACACCCGGCGATCTCGATGCGAGCCTGCTCATCGCCGCCGTGCGGCACACGGACAAGGATCTCGCGATGCCGCCGAAGAAGATGCTGCCGCCGGAGCAGATCGCGGCATTCGAGGAGTGGGTGAAAATGGGCGCGCCCGATCCGCGCACGGAAAACACGGTGGCGAAGGTCGAGGCCAAGTCGGCGATTGATTGGAACAAGGCCCGCGAGTGGTGGTCGTTTCGCCCACTGTCGGCGCCGCTCATTCCCGCCGTCGCGGACGCGGCGTGGCCGCGAAGTGACATCGACCGCTTCATCCTGGCGAAGCTCGAAGCGGCAAAGCTCCGACCCGCCGCCGATGTGGAAAGGCGCGCTCTGATCCGCCGCGCGACCTACGATCTCTCCGGCCTGCCGCCGACGCCGGAGGAAGTCGCGGCCTTCGTCGCGGACAAGTCATCCGATGCCTTCGCGCGCGTCGTCGATCGGCTCCTGGCCTCGCCGCGCTATGGCGAGCGCTGGGGCCGGCATTGGCTCGACGTGGTGCGCTACGCCGACACCGCGGGCGACAATTCCGACTACCCGATCCCGCAGATCCACCGCTACCGCGACTGGGTCATCGCGGCGTTCAATCGCGACAAGCCGTATGACCAATTCGTGCGCGAGCAGCTCGCGGGCGATCTTCTCGGCGGCGCGACGGATGATGAGCGCTTTGAGCGCATCGTGGCCACCGGCTACATCGCGAATGCTCGTCGCTTCGGCTCGCGCGTGGACGACTACCCGCAGCATCTCACCATCGAGGACACGATCGACAATGTGGGCCGTTCCTTCCTCGGCCTGACGGTGAATTGCGCGCGCTGCCACGACCACAAATTCGACCCCATCACCGCGCAGGATTACTACGCCATCTACGGCATCTTCCACAGCACGCGCTACCCGTGGCCCGGCATCGAGCTCGACAAGAAGCAGCGTGACTTTGTCCCGCTCGTCCCGCCCGCGAAACTCGCGGAGGCCGAGGCGGAAAAGAAGACGCGCGATAAAGAGCAGGCACGCCTCGACAAGGCGGTTCAGCAGCTCAAGGACACGCTGAAAAAGGCGCCCGCCGAGGAGAAAACAACCGTCGAGGCGCAGATCAAGGACGCCGAGAAAGCGGCGAAGAGCTTTGCCAGCCAGCCGCCGGCATTTGAGACCGCCTATGCGGTCGGTGAGTCCGCAAAAATCGCGGACGCCGCAGTGCAGGTAAAGGGCGATCCGGCGAAGCTTGGTCCGGTCGTGCCGCGGCATTTTCTCACCGTCTTCGGAGGCGCGGAGCTTCCGCCCGAGAGCAAGTCCAGTGGCCGCGCGCAGCTCGCCGACTGGATCATGGCGAAGGATAATCCGCTCCCTGCGCGGGTGATGGCGAACCGGATCTGGCAGCACCATTTCGGCCGGGGAATCGTCGCGACGCCGAATGATTTCGGGAAACAGGGCAAGCCGCCGACGCATCCCGATCTGCTCGATTTTCTCGCCGGGAAGTTCCGGGACGGTGGCTGGTCGGTAAAGGCGATGCACCGGCTCATCATGCTGTCGCACACCTACCAGCTCGCCAGCATCCGCGAGGCCGGGGCTGTCGCCCACGACCCGGCGAATGAGCTGCTCGCGAGCTTCCCGCGCCGCCGGCTCGATGCCGAGGCGATCCGCGACACGCTGCTCGCGCTCGGCGGAAACCTCGATCTTTCGCCCGCGGGGGCGCATCCATTTCCGCCGCAAGGCAACTTCGACTTCACGCAACACAAGCCCTTCAAAGCCGTCTACGAGACAAGCAAGCGCAGCGTCTTCCTCATGACGCAGCGCATCCAGCGGCACCCGTATCTCGCCATCTTCGACGGCGCCGATCCCTCCGCCAGCACACCTGCGCGGCCGACAAGCACCACACCGCTGCAAGCGCTCTACCTGCTCAACGACCCGTTCGTTCACGAGCAGTCCAAGCGCGTCGCCACCGAGCTCACAGCAAAGTCCGGCGATGATTCCGCGCGCGTGCAGCGCGCCTACGGGTTGCTCTTCGCCCGCGAGCCAGCCGCCGATGAACTCGCGGCTGCGCAGACCTTTCTCGCCAAATCCCGCGCGCAACTTCGTGAAGACGACATGGCGCCCGATCAAATCGAGCCCGAAGCGTGGCGCGCCTACGTCCGCGTCCTCTTCCGCCTCAATGAATTCGTTTACCCCGACTGAGCCATGACCTCGCCCCGCCTTTTCCATCGCCGCGAAATCCTGCGGTCGCTCGTCGGCGG
>JAYTML010000671.1:0-7143 GCA_043728655.1 Chthoniobacter sp.
CTCGCGGTCGCCGGGTTTGTCGCCTTTGGGCCGGATGCGCTTTTCCCGCTCGGCGGCTATCCCGGCGATGACGACAAGGGCCGTGAGATGCAGGCGAAACGCGATCCCGCGCAGATGACCGAGGATTTCATCGCTGCGGCGCAATGGCTCCAGAAACACCCGGCTTGCACCGGGAAGATCGGCGTCGTCGGCTTCTGCTTTGGCGGCGGCATGGCGAACACGCTCGCCGTGCGGATTCCCGAGACGATCGTCGCCGCTGTCCCGTTTTACGGGCGCCAGCCCGCGGCGGAGGACGTTCCGAAGATCAAGGCCTCGCTGCTCCTCCACTACGCCGCGCTGGATCAGCGCGTGAACGAAGGCTGGCCCGCCTACGAAGCCGCGCTCAAGAAAGCCGGCGTCCGCCACACCGCGCACATTTACCCCGGCGCCAATCACGGTTTTCACAACGACACCACGCCGCGCTACGACGAGGCCGCCGCCAAACTCGCATGGACCCGCACCATCGAGTTCTTTAACCAGACGCTCCGGGCGGCGGCCTGACAGGCCGGATCGCTGCCGGATCGAAGAGCGCCTTGGAAAAGCAGGGTGCTCCATGCTACGTGACGGATGCAGGCCACCCGGCGACCATGATTTTTTTCCACACCTTCAAAGGCCCGCTTTTCGCGCTCCTCGCGCTGGGGTGCGCGGCGGCGGACGCCGGCTCGCTGGTGATCAATGCGCAGCAGGCGACTTTCCGCACGCGACCGGAATATGTGCGCGAGCATTTCGCGCACATCGAGACGCTGCCATTCGACGGGCTGGTGCTGAGCACGGCGACGGGCAGCGCGCTGATGAGCGGCACGGCGCGGAGTTATGCGCAGATCGTCGGGGATTTCGCCCCGCTCGGCGGCCTCGCCTTCACGCGGATGAAGCACAATTTCGCGCTGGTGAACGTGGACAGGCCGGCGGATTTCTTCGGCGACTGGTCGGTGACGGTTGAGAATTTCCGGCTGCTCGCGCGTGTGCTCAAAGAGCGCGGCGTGGCGGGGATTTTTTTCGACAACGAGGAATATCTGCAGGCGCTCTTTAACTATCCCGACGATTGCAGCTATGCCACGAAATCGCTGGCGGAGTACCAGGAGCAGGCCCGGCTCCGCGGGCGGCAAATCATGCAAGCGGTCGCGGAGGAGTATCCGGAGATCGTGGTGATGGCCTACCACGGGCCCTACTCGAGCTTCTCCGGCACGCCGGACGCGGTGCGGCGCGGCCAGACCGTGTGGGACAGGGAAGAACTGCGCGGGCCATTTTCGGCGGGTTTCATTGAAGGCCTGGGCAGCCGCGCGCAGTTTGTGGACGGCGGCGAGGTCTATGCCTACCGGACGGTCGGCGATTTTCAGGTTTCCTACGACTACCGCAAGACCGGCATCGCCACAGCGGCAGCCAATTGCCCGTTCATCTCGGCTTTTCTTCGGCCGGTGTGGGCACCGAAAGTCGGCATTTCCTTCGGCGTCTATAATTACGCGTTCGCCGGTCAGCCGATGGACCCCTCTATCATGCGAACCACCCTCGAGCGCGCTTTGCGCCGCTGCGACAGCTTCGTGTGGCTCTACTTCGAGGGGGTAAACTGGAACGCGCCGGGCGAGGCCGCGCAGACCTGGGTCGATGCCGTCGTCGGCGCGAGGGCAGCCGCGCAGAATCCGCCCGCCAGCGCGCCGCCTTCGGTCTCGATCACGAGCCCGGCGAACGGCGCCCGATTCAATGCGCCCGCCACGCTCACGATCACGGCAAACGCCTCGGACGCCGACGGGAGCGTGAGCAAGGTCGAGTTCTTTAGCGGCACGACGAAACTGGGAGAAGACCTGGTCCCGCCGTACAGCTATGCGTGGACGAACCCGGCGGCCGGCACTTACGCGCTCACGGCGAAGGCAACGGACAACAGCGGCGCAACCACAGTCTCGAGCGCCGCGACGGTCACTGTGGGGGCGACATTTTCTGCGAGCATCAATTTCCAAGCTGCCGGCCTGACGGATCCCGCCGGCTATTTCGGCGATTCCGGCCAGCTGTACGCCAGCCGCGGAAACGGGCTGACGTATGGCTGGAACGTGAGCCACGCGACTTACACGCGCGAAAACCGGGAGACCTCCGACCGGCGCCTCGCCACGCTCTGCCGCTTCCGCTCGGGCGGCGTCTGGGAGATCGCGGTGCCAAATGGAACCTACGACGTAACGGTCGCCATCGGCGACGCCGAATACCCCTCAACGCATACGATCAAGGCGGAGGGGACCGTTTTTTGGAGTGCGCAGGCGCTCGCCGCGGGGCAGTTCGTAAACAGGACGCTCGCAGTCACTGTCAGCGATGGCCGGCTGACGATCGACCAGGGCAGCGGCGCGCATGAGGCCACGCGCATCGACTATGTCCTGATCGCGGCTGCCGCCACGCCCCCCGCCGCGCCCAGCGGCTTGACGGCGATGTCCCCGTCTTCGAGTTCGGTCGAGTTGCGGTGGCTCGACCACAGCAGCACCGAATCCGGCTTCCAACTGCGCCGCAGCACCAATGCCGACTTCTCCGCGAGCGTCCTGCTCGCCACGCTGAGCCCGGACATCACCTCGCACCTCGATTCCGGGGTCACGTCGGGGATGACTTACTTTTACCGCGTGCGCTCCATCGGCGCCGGCGGCAACTCCGCGTACTCAGGCACTGCCAACGCGACGCCGCCCATGCCAGACATTGATGGCGACGGCATCCCGGACCCGCTGGAGGATGCGCCGTACGTCGTCGGCGTGGACGACCGGCAGGTGGACAGCGATGGCGATGGCTCGTCCAATGCGGCCGAATATGCGGCGGATACCGACCCGCTCGACCGCAATTCGCGGCTGCAACTCACGCCGCTGGCCGGACCTGGGGCCGGCGGGATCGATGTGACGCTGAGTTTTTCCACCATCGCCGGACTGCACTATGCCGTCGATTTCACGGATGCCCTGGCAGGCGGAATATGGACGCTCGTGCCAGGCTCTGAGCGGATCGGCGACGGCACGCTGCAATCCGTCGCGGAAGCCGCCGCGTCGGCCGCGCGCTATTACCGGCTGCTCGCATGGCGTTGAAACCGCGGGCTGGCTGGGAAACCGGCGCCGGCGGGCGCGCTAGTGCCCAGATAGGGCGCTCGCGAGCGGCTCCGCAGGGGATCGCATCGGGGGCGTGTCCGCGGCGGGCCGCTTGGCCGGGACGTAGGGGGTGTATTCCGGCACCATCGCTGCCAGCAGTTCCCGCAGGATGGACGGATCATAGACGCCGTCGTCGAGCGCGTCTGCAAGGTCTGCGAGGAAAACTTTGATATCGCTCTGCGGCATCGGCGGCGACACGAGGCGCGTGATCTTGGGGTGCTCCGTGGCAGTCACGCTTTCATTGCCGTGGCTGAGTTCCTCGTAGAGTTTTTCGCCCGGCCGCAGGCCCGTGAAAACGATCTCGATATCTTCATGCGGCCTGAACCCGCTCAGGGCGATCATCTGCGTGGCCAGGTCCACGATTTTCACCGGCTTTCCCATGTCGAGCACATGGATGTCGCCGGTCGCGCCAAACGCGGAACTTTGCAGGACGAGCGTCACCGCCTCCGGGATGGTCATGAAGAAGCGCGTGATCTCCGGATGCGTGACGGTGACCGGCCCGCCCTCGGCGATCTGCCGCGTGAAAGTCGGGACGACGCTGCCGGAGGAGCCGAGGACATTCCCAAAGCGTACCGCCTGGAATTTCGTGGCGCTCCCAGCCGCTGCCAGCGACTGGAGATAGAGTTCCGCGACGCGCTTGGTCGCTCCCATCACATTGGTGGGATTGACCGCCTTGTCCGTGGAGATGAGGACGAAATGCTCGACGCCGTGCTCGATGGCGAGGTCCGCAAGCTGCGCCGTGCCAAAGATATTGTTGCGAATCGCCTCCTCCGGCTGGCTTTCCATCAGCGGCACGTGCTTGTGCGCCGCGGCATGAAAGACGATCTCCGGCTGGAACCGGCGGAAAACCTCGCGCATCCGGTCGCGCCGCGTCACGTCTCCCACCATCGCCTCCACGATATCGTCGGCCACGATGGCGCGCAGCTCCTGCTCGATGACGAAAAGCTGCGGCTCCGAGCGCTCGACGAGCACGAGCCTGGCGGGGCCGAATGTGAGGATCTGCCGGCACAGCTCGCTGCCGATGCTGCCACCGGCGCCAGTCACCATCACAGTGCGCCCGCGCAGGCTGCGCCACACGTCCGCCACCTGGATCTGCACCGGAGACCGCCCGAGCAGATCCTGAATCTCCACCGGACGCAGCGTGCTGACATTCACCCGCCCGGTCGCGAGCTGATCCAGCGCCGGCACCGAGCGGCACGGCAGGCCGGCGTCCTGGATCAGCTTCACCACGTCGCGAATCCTTTTCGGCGGAGCCGACGGCATGGCGATGATCACCTCCTCGATGCGCAGCCAGCCGCAGAGTTCGCCGATATTCTCCGGACGTCCCACCACGCGGATGCCGTGGATGCTCGAATGTGTCAGGCGGTGGTCGTCGAAAAACGCCACCGGACGCAGCGCCAGCCACGGCTTGGCGAGCAAATCCCTCGCGAGCGCCGCACCGGTGTCGCCCGCGCCCACGATGCCGACGCGGCGCGGCTTGCGCCCGCTGCCGGAGTGCCTGGAGGAATTCAGGCTGCGGCCATAGCGAAACACGTAACGCGTGCCGGAGAGCGCCATGATACTGAGCATGTAGTCCAGCAGGATGACGCTGCGCGGCGGCGCGGAGTCGAGACCGCCCCCGAGCCAAAAGGCGCCGAGCAGGAGCGAACTGCCGGTGCAGGCGGCGAGGAGCCGCTTCAAATCGGGGGTGCTGAAATAGGTGAGCAGGCCGTCGAACTGATGAAAACAGAGCAGCCCCAGCAACTGGATGCCGACAGTCACGGCGCCAATGCTAAGCAGGTGCATATCGGCCAGCGGCGGCACATTAAAGTCGAAGCGCAGTTGGTAGGACATCCAAAGGCACAGCGTCAGCACGCTCCCGTAGGTCACCGTCAGAAACAGCGAGCGCAGCGCCGGCAGCCGCCAGACGAGTCGCAAAGCCGGACGCAGCAGGTGGCGCATCATAGGCTGGCTGAGGTCGCCATCTGCGGCACGCCGAGCAGGATCGCGCAGATGCGCCCGTGCTCCTCCTCGGTCAGACTCGATCCGCTCGGCAGGCAGAGGCCCTGCTCAAAGACCGACGCCGCCACCTCCCCTCCCCGCACTCGGCAGGCGGAAAAGACAGGCTGCAGGTGGAGCGGCTTCCAGACCGGGCGCGATTCGATGTTGCTCGCCTCGAGCGCGAGACGCACGTCCTCTCGGCTCGCTCCAAACTGATCGGGATCGATCGTGATACACGTCAGCCAGTAGTTCGGTTCGCCATACGCGGCGATCGGCATGAAAGCGATCCCCGGCACGCCGGCGAGCGCCGCCTGGTACCGCTCGAAATTGCGCCGGCGCGCGGCGATGCGCTCCGGCAGCGCGCGCAACTGGCCGCGGCCGATCCCGGCGAGCACATTGCTCATCCGATAGTTAAAGCCGATCGCCGAGTGCTGGTAGTGCGGCGCGGGATCGCGCGCCTGCGTGGCCAGATGGCGGGCGCGCGCGATGAGCAGCGGGTCTTCCGAGACGAGCATGCCGCCGCCGGAGGTGGTGATGATCTTGTTTCCGTTAAAAGAGAACACGCCAAGCCGCCCCTGCCCCCCGGCCATCCGGCCCTTGTAGGTCGCGCCGAGCGCCTCCGCGGAATCCTGGATGAGCGGCACGTCGTAACGCGCGCACGCTGCCACGATGGGATCGTAGTCCGCGCACTGTCCGTAAAGATCGACCACGATGACTGCGCGCGGCAGCCGCCCGCGAGCGGCGCATGCGGCGAGTTCCTCCGCGAGCAGGGCCGGATCCATGTTCCAAGTCTCGGAATCCGAGTCGATGAAGACCGGGTGCCCGCCCTCGTAAGCGATCGGGTTCGCGCTCGCGCTGAAAGTGAAAGTCGAGCAGAGCACCTCATCGCCGGGCTGCATCCCGAGCAGCCGCAGCGCGAGATGGATCGCCGCAGTCCCCGAGGAAAGCGCCGCGGCGTGCGGCACGCCGGTGAAGCGCGCCAGTTCGTTTTCAAACCCATCCACATGCGGCCCGAGCGGCGCGATCCAGTTCGAGGCGAAGGCCTCCTTCACGAGTTCGAGTTCTTCGCCGCTCATATGCGGCGGGGAGAGGTAAATGCGAGGGTTCATCGTTTCAGTTCCTTTGCCGGCACGCCGACGGCCACGACGCCGTCCGCGATATCGCGGATCGCCACACCGCCCGCTCCGAGCGTGCTCCAGCGTCCGATTTTGACGCCGGGGATCACGACGCTCCCGATGCCGAGGAGCGCTCCTTCGCCGACCTCCACCGAGCCGGCGAGATGCACTCCGGGCGCGATGTGTGCGAAGTCGCCGACGATGCAGTCGTGGTCAACCGTGGCGCCCGTATTGATGATCACATGCTCGCCGATCACCGCGTCCGGCTGCACGACAGCGCCGGCAAATACCACCGTGCCCGGCCCGAGCGTCGCCGATTCATGAACGCAAGCGGACGGATGGACGACGATCTCCCACTCGAAGTCCAGGGTCCGCGCGATCTCCATCCGCGTGGCATTGTCGCCGATGCCGATGACAGCGCGGCCGCCGCGATCCGGCTCCAAGCGACTCACACGAGTGCCCTGGACTTCCCTGCCCCACTTTTTGGTGTCGTCGTCGCACACCGCCGCGATGGGAGACGCGCACGCTAGCAGCGTACTGATGAGCACTTTCGCATGGCCTCCCGCACCGATGACGACAATGCCGTCTTTCCTTTTCACAGGCTCGGTCGGGCACCGGTATTGGGGAAAAAAGCCCCGGCATGTCCACTGCACGCCGCGGCCCGCATTGCGTTTCGAATCCCGCTCGCACAGATCCCTGTAAACGTCAGGCCCGATCACCCATCGCCAGGTCGGGAAAGTGTGCCGCCGGTCGGAAAACCCAGCCTTGAAATGAAACAGCGAGTCCGACTTTGAGCCGACGCCGCCGCCCAGATGCACCACGCGCGCGCCTGCTTCATTTGCCCAGAGCCGCACCGTATCGACGAGCAGCGTCTTCGGCGCCAGGTTCAGGAATTCGGATTTCGTTCC
>JAYTML010000672.1:0-2309 GCA_043728655.1 Chthoniobacter sp.
AAATCGCCGCAGTCATCGCGCCCTACACGGTCGAAGCTCCGACACCGGAGGCGGCGGCGACCCGGGTATGAGTGGCACTAGGATACTGGGGAAACTGCGGCTTGGGCTTCAAACTCTCCACCACCCTCGTTCCCAAACTCCGTTTGGGAACGCACATGTCCCCGCAACTCCGTTGCCCCGCAAGCGCGTCCACACACGAGCGGCGTCGCGCCACCGAAACAAAGTTTCGCCCGCAATCGCGTTCCCAAACAGAGTTTGGGAACGAGGGTCGGGCGTGTCTTTCGCACGGGACCTCCTCTACACCCGCGCATGATCTTCCTGCATCCTCAATGGCTCGGCCTGCTCGCGCTCCCGGTGATCCTCGCTTTCTGGGAATGGGTCCGGCGCGGCCATCCGATCGCGCTGCCCTTCGATCACGGCCGGCAGCGGCGCGGGCTCGTGCTCCGGTTCCTCGTGCTGTGCGCCAATTGCCTGCCCACCGCCTTGCTCGCGCTGGCCATCCTTTTTCTCGCGCACCCGATTTCCTTCAAACCGCCGGAAATCGAGCGGAAGCTGAACAACGTCCAATTCCTCCTCGATACATCCGGCAGCATGGCCGAGAACCACGGCTCGCAGGGTGAAGGACGCCACCGGCGCTTTGATTCGGCGATGGATGCCATCGAAAAATTCATCGACTACCGCAAAGGCGACGCCTTTGGCCTCACCATCTTTTCCCGCCACTTCATCCACTGGGTGCCGCTCACTCTCGACACGCAATCCATCCTGCTCGCGCGGCCATTCATCCAGCCGGACAATCCGAAACTCGATCCGCCGTCGATGGGCCGCCACGGCCTGCCGGACGCGCTCTGGGGCAATACGTTCATCGGCAAAGCGCTCCTCGGCGCCAGCGATCTGCTCGCCGGGCGCCCCACCGGCGACCGCATGATCATTCTGATGACCGACGGCGAAAGCCCCGACATCAAGCCGCCGCAGGACGGCCCGATCATCGCCGCCTTGCAGGCGCAAAACATCACCGTCTTCGGCATCATGCTGACCGACGAGGCGATCGAGCCCGCGCTCACCGGCATCGTGCGCGCGACCGGCGGAGAAGTCTTCAACGCCGCCACGCCCGAGGCGCTGCAAGCTGTCTTCCAGCGCATCGACGAGATGAAAAAAGTCGTCGTCCTCGAAAAGAAACCGCGGGCCGCCGACCGCTACGACCCGTTCTTCCCGCCGGCGATCGGCCTGCTTGTGCTCAGCGTGCTGGCGCTCTTCGGCCTGCGCTTCACGCCTTGGTGAAAAAAGCGACTCGATCAATCACGATGGATTTTCAACGCAGAGACGCAAAGGCGCAGAGATCAGCGGGAGTTCCCGTTCGTGGCTCAACAAACGGTGATCGATCCGACTCCGCCGCCTGCCTCCTCCGCGTCTCTGCGACTCTGCGTTTAAATATCAAACGCCACGCGCTTTCCCCCGTCCCACTTTGCGCGCACAGTGCCGACGATGGCCGACATCCTCCTCTCCACGCTCAACGCGCGCTACATCCATAGCGCCTTTGGCCTGCGCTATCTGCTCGCGAATCTCGGCGACCTCCAGCCGCGCGCCGCGCTGCTCGAGTTCGACATCAATCAGCGCCCGCTCGACATCGTGGAGGCTATCCTCGCCACCGGGCCGCGCATCGTCGGGCTCGGCGTTTATATTTGGAATGTCGCGCCGACCACCGAAGTCGTCGCCCTGCTCAAGCGCCTGCGCCCCGAACTCATCGTCATCCTCGGCGGCCCTGAAGTGAGCTACGAGACCGACGGGCAGGAGATCGTGGCGCTCGCCGATCACATCATCACCGGCGAGGCGGACCTCAAGTTCGGTGAAGTCTGCCGCGCGCTGCTCGCAGGCGCGGCCCTGCCAAAGATCATCGCTGCGGAGCTGCCCACCTTCGACCGGCTCGCGCTGCCATACGAGCTGTACACCGACGCCGACCTCTCCCATCGCGTGCTCTACGTCGAGGCATCGCGCGGCTGCCCGTTCACCTGCGAGTTCTGCCTCTCCTCGCTGGACATCCCGGTGCGCGCGGTGCCGCTCGATTCCTTTCTCGCCGCACTCGACAGCCTGCTCGCGCGCGGCGCGCGGCAGTTCAAGTTCGTCGATCGCACCTTCAACCTGCACCTGCCCACCAGCCGCGCCATCCTCCAGTTCTTCCTCGACCGCTGGCGCGACGGGCTCTTCGTACATTTCGAGATGGTCCCAGATCGCCTTCCCGATGCGCTGCGCGAAATCATCGCGAAGTTCCCGCCCGGCGCGCTCCAGTTCGAGGTCGGCATCCAGACCTTCGA
>JAYTML010000673.1:0-8268 GCA_043728655.1 Chthoniobacter sp.
TCCAGCAGCCGCCGCAGCTCCGCCTCACGCGCCGGAACCACCGGCGCGAGGACCATGAAGTTCGACTGCGGAGTCATGGCGCCTCACTCGAAAACTTCGTCGCCGGTCGGTTCGAAATGGGGCACGTCATTCATCGTGTGCCGCAGCTTGGACAGCTCGTAGTACATCCGCTTCCGCGCGCGGCTCTGGTTCCCGAGCGGACGATGCTCGGCGATCGTGTGCCACGGGTTGTAGGAGAGCTTCTTCGCGAAGTTCATCTGCGCGACGGAGTCAAACTTCTGCTTCGGCAGCCGCAGAGTCGCCACCGACACGCGCGGCGAAAGCTCCTCCGGCCACAGCACCGCGTTGTTCTCGATCGGCATCAGGTGCGGATCGGTCTGGAACTGGAGGCGGAAGTCCAGTTCGACATCGCCCTCCGCCAGCGACGCCACCATCGCGTCGCGCAGGTAGTCGTCGGGCGGACGAAAAGGCAGCCGCGGGATCGGCGTGCGCCTTTTCGTCTTGGGCCACACGGAATACTGCATCGCCTGCCCTTCCCCGAGTAAGTAAGGCACGCAGCTAAAGTAAGGCGCTTCAAACGGGCTGCTCTGCGCTTTGATGAAGAGCGACTGCATGATGAGGTCGAGAACGTGCGAGCGGCCGATGTTCAGGAAGTAATACATCTGCGCGTTCTTCAGGCTCTCCGCCTGCAACTGCGCGTTCGCCTTCACATCCGGCGTTACAAAGGTCGGCGTGGAGACACCGAACATATCGAGCGTGTGCTTTTCCTCCTCCATCAGCTTCGTCCCCGGCACGCCCATGAGCTTGATGCTGATGCTCATGAAACCCACGTCATCAATGTCAGGCGTGATGTACGGGCCGGGGCCGGAGAAGCGCACCCATGCGGGAAAAGTTTGCGGCTTCGCATATATGCCGTGGCGGAACTGCGGCGGGAGATTGTCATGCACCGTGAACTCGCCGCGCACGATGCCGTGCGTCTTCGTGTTTCCCCCGCGCTCCACGCCGCCGGGCTTCCACAGCTTGCGCATCTGTTTTCCAAAGGTCTCGATGATCGAGTTGAGAAACTCTTCCTCGTCCGGCAGCGGTTTTTCCTCGGCGATTTTCAGGCCCTCGTTTGGCCGCTGCGCATTGATGAGTGAGGTGGTGAGCTTCGCGAGCGGATCGCGCAGCACGGCGTCGAATGCCGGGCGAAACCACGGATCGATCCTGCGCTCCATCTGCAGCAGGAAGGTGAATGTGTTGCTGATCGTATCGAGGAGCGCCGAGCCTGTGTCGGCTTTCGGCTGCGGGCGACTGGCGTTTGAATTCGAGTCAGGCATGGTCCCAATGCTGTTGCGCTTCCGCCGTGTGAATTTTGTGCCGGAAACGGGTCCGGGGAACAAGCGCAATCTGGCCTCCGCGCATCGCAGGCATTAGCTTTCCCGCATGAGCGCGATTGCCTCCCAAAGGCCCGCCGGGCAGTCTCGCTCCGGCCTGCGCCGAGCCCTGAAGCTCCCGTCGAGCCGCCCGCTTCCATGAGAAAAATCATCGCCCTGCTGTTTACGATTCTGCTCGCCGCCACTGGCTGGTATTACCTCCGGCAGCGGACGGATGCCGCCCCGCAGTATCAGACCGCCTCCGTCGTCCGCGGCGATCTCACCCAGGCCGTGACCGCCACGGGGACGCTCAATCCCGTCCTCAACGTGCAGGTCGGCAGCCAGATTTCGGGCAATATCCAGAAGCTCTTCGCGGACTTCAATTCACCCGTGAAGGAAGGCCAGGTCATCGCGCAGCTCGATCCGGCGATCTACCGGGCCATCGTCAATCAGGCGGAGGGCGATCTCGCCAATGCGCGCGCCGGGCTGGAACTCGCGCAGCTCAATGCCCGCCGCCAGCAGGAGCTAGCCGAGCGCAAGATCAGCCCGCAATCGGAACTCGATGCCGCGCTCGCCGCTCTGCACCAGGCCGAGTCCGGCATCAAAATCAAAAGCGCCCAGCTCGAGCGCGCGAAGGTGGACCTCGACCGCTGCACGATCTACGCGCCGATCGACGGCGTGGTCATTTCGCGCAATGTGGATGTCGGCCAGACGGTCGCCGCCAGCCTCCAGGCGCCGATCCTTTTCACCATCGCGAACGACCTCCGCAAGATGCAGATCAACGCCAACGTCGCCGAGGCGGACGTGGGCAATATCGAGGTCGGGCAGGCGGTCGAGTTCAGCGTCGATGCCTACCCGTACCGCACCTTTCACGGCGAGGTAGCGCAGGTCCGCAATGCGCCGATCACCGTGCAGAACGTCGTCACCTACGACACCGTCATCGCCGTCACCAATGACGACCTGAAGCTCAAGCCCGGCATGACGGCGAACGTCTCGGTCGTCATCGCGAAACGCCAGGACGTCTTGAAGCTGCCGAACGCCGCGCTGCGCTTTCGTCCGATCGAGGTGGCGAAAAAGGCCGCGCCGGCTGCCGGCACGCCGGGCTCCGGCGAAAAACGCGCCCGTGGCGGCGGCGGACGCGGAAAGGAGCGCGGGGCGCCGACGGAACTCAAAGTGCATGTCCTCGGCAAGGACGGCCCCGTGCCGCTCCAGGCGAAGCTCGGAATCACCGATGGCATTCACACCGAGGTCCTCGAGGGTCTCGGCGAGGGCGACATCGTCGTCACCGGCGTGATCACGCCGCAGGCGGCGCAGCCGTCGGGCAGCAGCCCGTTCGGCGGTGGCTCGCGGAGATTCTAGCGCGCGCATGAAACCGGTCATCCAGCTCGAGGCGATCGAGAAGACGTATCAAAGCGGCGACGTGGAAGTGCGCGCGGTGCGCGGCGTTTCCCTCACCGTGGAGGCGGGCGAGTTCGTCGCGATCATGGGTTCCAGCGGCTCGGGGAAATCCACGATGATGAACATCCTCGGCTGCCTCGACCGACCGACCGCCGGCCACTACCTGCTCGACGGCACCGATGTCTCGCGGCTCACGCGCGACCGGCTCGCGGACATTCGGAACACGAAAATCGGCTTCGTCTTCCAGGGCTTCAATCTCCTCTCGCGCACCTCCGCGCTCGAGAATGTGGAGCTGCCGATGCTCTACGGGCACGCGGGACTTTCGCCCCGCGAGATCGACCGCCGCGCGCTCGCCGCGCTGGAGACCGTGGGCCTCGCGAACCGCGCCGGCCATTTCCCAAACCAGCTCTCCGGCGGCCAGCAGCAGCGCGTGGCCATCGCCCGCGCGCTGTGCAACGAGCCCGCTCTCATCCTCGCCGACGAGCCGACCGGCAATCTCGATACGCGCACGAGCATCGAGATCATGGGCGTGTTTCAAAAACTCAACGAAGGCGGCATCACCATCATCATGGTCACGCACGAGCTGGACATCGCCAGCTACGCGAAGCGCAACGTCGTCATGCGCGACGGCCTCATCCTCAGCGACCAGCCCGTCACGCGCCGCCTCTCCGCCACGGACGAGTTGCGCCAGCTCACCGACGCGCAGCAGGCCGTGCAGCTCGCGCCATGAAAACCGGGGCCACCATCCGCATCGCCCTCCGCGCCCTGCGGCGGAACAAGCTCCGCACCGGCCTGACGATGCTCGGCATCATCATCGGCGTCGGCGCCGTCGTCGCCATGGTCGGCATCGGCGCTGGCGCAAAGGCGCAGGTAGAGGCGCAGATCGCGAGCCTCGGGGAAAACGTCATCCTCATCTTTTCGGGAAGCACCACGGCGAGCGGCATCCGCACAGGCTGGGGCAGCGCCGGCACGCTGAAGATCGAGGACGCCGAGAGCATCCAGCGCGAAGTGCCCGGCATCATCGCCGTGAGCCCCGAGATCCGCTCCGCCATGCAGGTCGCTTCCGGCAACCAAAACTGGATGACGCAGATCCTCGGCGAATCGCCCGACTACTTCACCATCCGGCAGTGGCCGCTCAAAGCGGGCGCGGTTTTCACCGAGCAGGATGTGCGCGGCGCAAACAAGGTCTGCGTCATCGGCCACACCACCGCGCGCCAGCTTTTCGGCGACGCCGATCCGCTCGGGCAGATCATCCGCATCAAGCAGGTGCCTTTCATCATCACCGGCGTGCTCGCGCCGAAGGGCCTCTCGATGATGGGCTCCGACCAGGACGACGTGGTCATCATGCCCTACACCACCGCGATGAAGCGCGTGATGGGCCAGACGATGCTGCGCGGAATCAATGTGCAGGCGGAGAGCGAGGCCGCGCTCAAGCCCGCGCAGCAGCAGATCATCTCGCTCCTCCGCCAGCGCCACCGCATCACGCCGGGAAAGGACGACGACTTCACCGTGCGCAGCCAGGAGGAGATCGCCGAGGCCGCGACCGCCACCTCGCGCGTGCTCGCCATCCTGCTCGGCGCGATCGCCAGCGTCTCGCTGCTCGTCGGCGGCATCGGCATCATGAATATCATGCTCGTGAGCGTGACCGAGCGCACCCGCGAGATCGGCATCCGCATGGCCGTCGGCGCGCACGGGCGCGACATCCTCCTCCAATTCCTCATCGAGTCGATCACCCTCAGCTCGCTCGGCGGTGTCATTGGCATCGTGCTCGGCATCGTCGCCTCGCAGCTCCTTTCCACGCTCGCGCAGTGGCCCACGATGATCTCTGCCACGTCGGTCGTCGTCGCGTTCCTCTTCAGCGCCGCCGTCGGCATTTTCTTTGGCTACTACCCCGCCCGCAAAGCCGCCGCCCTCGATCCCATCGACGCGCTGCGGTACGAGTAGGGAGCGAGGGCGCGAAATTCAGGGCGTCACTTCGGCCGCCAGCGGTAGAGCAGCACCTTCGCCTTGTAGTCGTCCTCGAGGAAAATGAGGTATTCGCCGTCGGCGCGAAGGCGGGCGGTGAGCGTCTCGCGGATGTCCTGGAGGCCGATCTCGCCGATGTCGGCGGATGGCTCCATGTGGCCGACCGGCGTTCCGTCGGCGGCTTTGAAAACCTCGACGTGCCCGGTGGAGAAACCGGTCTCCTTTGACGCGCCGGTGTATGGCACGAAGACGAAATCGCCCGCGACATCGAAGCCCATCGGCTCGCACGACTCGTGGCCTTTCGACCCGCGCGCGTAGGGCGCGATGATTTTCCAGCGCAGCTTTGGCTCGCCGCGCAGCCAGCCGTCGTAGCGCGCGAGCACCGGGCCCATCGGCTTCCAGTGCTGGTTTTTGTCCTCGGCCGTGGTGCCGCCGAGATACATCACGTCGCTCCCGGCGTCGTAGCGCAGGCGCTTGATCTCGCGGAATTCCGCAGGCGCGGGAAAGCGGCGCGGCTCGGTGAAATCCCACGCCGGGACGCCGTGCGCATCCAGCCCGCGCTGGGCGAAGTAGCGCAGTCCGTCGCGCTCGGTCGCGAGCCAGACGCCGCCCGAGGCATCCACCCACCAGCCCTGCGCCGCGGGCATGTCCGCGCCGTCGCCGGCGAATTCGCCCGCGTCGAACTGGCCGTCGCCGTCCGCATCCCGCCAGAGCCACGCGCCTTTCTCCGGCTGATGCGGCGGCCATGCGGGGCTTTTCTTTTCCGTGATGCGGCGCTTCGCGAAAAGGCCGCACGGCACCGCCGTCTCCGCGCCCGCCGCGAAGCGATAGACCTGGAGCCGTTCGCCGTTCATGTCGTTCACGAAGAGCACGCGCTGGCCGCCGATGCGGCGCACCCACACGCCCGCCGACCAGATGTGCAGCCGCGGGTCGTCGGGAAAGCGGTAGCGGTCGATGGTGAATCCCGCGTAGCTCCACTCGCGCCCGCGCGGCTGCGTGTAGTCGAGACGGAAGCGCTCCTCTTTCGTGAAGACATCCGCGTCCTCGCCGGGATCGGCGTCCGCCATGTCCACAAAGGTCAGGCCGAAGAGCCGCCAGCGCGGCTTTCCGTCCGGCGTGTAGCTCTCCAGCACCGTGCTGCCGCCGCCGCTGCTCGCGTGGTGGGCCACGTAGAGATTGCCCGCCGCGTCGCAGCCGATCGCGCTCAGGCGGTTGAATTTCAAATCGCCAAAAGCGCCCGGCACGCCTGCACGGATGCCGCCCGCGAGGCCGATGCTGCGCGTCACGCGCGGCTGCCCGGCCAGCGGCGCGTAGGCATCGATCTGCTGCCGCGGGCCGTCGTCGGCGACGAGCAATTCGCCGCGCGGCGTGATCGCGAGCGCGACCGGCGACTGGCCCTTCACGGTGAACGGAATCGTCCCCGGCAGTGGCTTTCCCTCGGCGCTGAAATGCAGCACGCTCCGCGCTTCGCCTTCCGCGCCGGTTTGTAGAATCCAAAACGTCCCCGCCGCGTCGCGGACGATCTGGCCAGGCCGCTCAACGGGCCACGCCGCCACGCGCTGCATCGTCTCCGCGTCGAAGACCTCCACGCGGTTTTCGTTCGGATTCGAGACGTAGAGCCGCGCGTCATCCGCCCACATGCCGGAGAGGTGCGCGCCCGTTTTCTCCGGCACCTCGGCGACCGGGAGGAAGCACTCTTTCAGCGTGTCGCCCTTCCCGCCCTTGCCGCCGGCGAACGGCGCGCCCTTCGCAAAATCCGAACGCAGCCGCCGCGAGACGCCAAACCACCGCGAGCCTTTCTCCGGCCACGTCGCCGGGTCGCGCAGCCCGCCGCCCTCATTCCCCATCGCCATCCCGATGAAGACGTATTTCGCATTCACGGCGACGGCCTCGCCGCCGTCCGCGCCCCAGCCGTGCGTGTGCCGCGCGAAGCCGAGCAGGTCGCCGTCCTTGTATGCGCCCGCGTTTCCGCCGCCCTCCTCCCACGGCACATTTGTGAAAACCGTGCCGTCCGCCGTCACGCACATCGCCGCGATGTCCTGCTGCACCCACTTCTGCGCGCCGGGAAAGGAATTCCCTATCCACGAGACGCTGCAGTCGAGCCGCGGCGAAGCGCCCCCCGCAGCGCAGGCCAGCAGGGCGGAGAGCAGGGCGATGGGGAAAAGCGCGCGCGGTTTCATCGCCGAAAGGCTACCCGCCGCGGCCTCTTTCGGAATGCCCATTTTCAGACCGTGGCGAAGCGACCAAGCGGGGCTGGTCGCGCAACGCGGGGTTTGGTATGGCTGACACCCATGAGCAAGATCCGCGTCCTCGTAGGCACCAAGAAAGGCGCGTTCATCTTAACTTCAGACGGAAAGCGCGAGAAATGGGAGGTGAGCGGCCCGCACTTCGCGGGGTGGGAGATGTACCACCTGAAAGGCTCGCCCGTGAACCCGGACCGCATCTACGCGTCGCAGACGAGCGGATGGTTCGGGCAGGTCATTCAGCGCTCGGAGGATGGCGGAAAGACGTGGGCGCCGCCCGATGGCGTGCCTGCGCCCGGACCCGAGACGCCGCCCGGCGGCCGCAGCAATCGCTTTCTCTACAAAGGCGAAGTGGGCACGCACAAATTCTACGACGGCACGCAGCACCCTTGGGAATTCAAGCGCATCTGGCACATGGAGCCTTCGCTCACGGACCCGGACACGGTCTATGCCGGCGCGGAGGACGCGGCTCTTTTCAAATCCACGGACGCCGGCGCGACATGGCAGGAGTTGCCTGGACTGCGCGCCGCGAAAGGCGCGCTCTGGCAGCCCGGTGCGGGCGGCATGTGCCTGCACACGATCCTTCTCGATCCGAAAAACGCGGACCGGATCTACGTTGCCATCTCGGCGGCGGGCGCCTTTCGCACGGACAACGGCGGCGCGACGTGGCTTCCGATCAACCGGGGGCTGAAGTCGCCCTACGAGCTGCCCGATCCCGACGCGGAGGTCGGCCACTGCGTCCACCGGATCGCCATGCACCAGTCGCGGCCGGACGTGCTTTTCATGCAGAAGCACTGGGACGTGCTGCGCAGCGACAATGCGGGCGACCTGTGGACGGAGGTCAGCGGCAATCTGCCGAGCGACTTTGGCTTTCCCATCGAAGTCCACGCGCACGAGCCGGAGACGATCTACGTCGTGCCGATCAAGAGCGACTCCGAGCACTACCCGCCGGAGGGAAAGCTCCGCGTGTATCGCAGCCGCACCGGCGGCAATGAATGGGAGCCGCTGACGAAAGGCCTGCCGCAGCAGGACTGCTACGTGAACGTGCTGCGCGACGCGATGGCCGTGGATTCGCTCGATCCGTGCGGCGTCTATTTCGGCACCACCGGCGGGCAGGTCTATTGCTCGGCGGACAGCGGAGACTCGTGGACACCGATCGTGCGCGATCTGCCGGCGGTGTACTCCGTCGAGGTCCAGACACTGCCGTGATCCGTGTGGTGCTGCCCTTTCACCTGCGAAATCTCGCGCGGGTCGGCGACGAGGTGCTCCTCGACGTGCCTGCTCCGATGACGCTGCGCGGGACGCTC
>JAYTML010000674.1:0-6860 GCA_043728655.1 Chthoniobacter sp.
CCAGGCGGAGGCGCTCGAAGCAAAGCCCCATCTGATAGATCACCGGCCACTGCCATTCCGGTTCCTCGCTCAGCCGCGCGAGGGTCTGGTAGATGGTGAGCGCGCTTGTGAAATCGCCCTGCTGATAGAAGTCATTGGCGAATTCATTGCCGGTCTTTTTCTGCCAGAAGGCCCACTTTTCCGGCACCTTGTCCTTGTGTCCCTGTTCCTCGCGGAGCAGCTCCAGCACAGCATCGAATGCCTCCTTTGGCCGGCGCAGCGACCGGAGGGCGCTGGCGAGAATGTAGCGGCATTCCGGTGCGGACGGGTCGTCCGGGTGCTGGGCGAGGAAGGTCTTGGCCGAGGTGACCGTGGCATCCATGTCGCCGAGGAGAAACTGGCAGTGCGTCGCCTGAAAGCGCACGCGCGCCTGCTCTGCGGGCGGCAGTTCGAGGCGGCTGAGAAGGCCGTAGAACTTTGCTGCCTGCGCGTGGTCGCCAGCGCGCAGGTAGGTCTCCGCGATCTCTGCCTGCGCGCGCTGCGTGAGGCTGCGGTAGGCGTCGAAGCCGCGCCCGTTCACTTTCAGCGCGGAATTCAGCACGCTGTAAAAGCGGTTGATCGCGCGCTGATACGCGCCGGCCTCGCGATAGAGCAGTCCGACTTTGAAGATGAGATCCGGCGTGTCGGTGTCGGCCGGATACAGCTCCAGCATCTTTTCGTAGATCGCGATCGCCTTTGAAAAGATGCGCTGCTGCTCGTAGCGGCCGCCGATTTCCGCGAGCGCCGCCTTCTTGTCCGCGTCGGGCGCAGGGAGATTCACCAGCAGGTCGAGGAAATGCTCGGCGAGCGGCCATTTTTCATGATCCGCAGCCTCTGTGGCCAGACGGGCGTAGCCGGCGATCTCATTGCGGATCGCGACGCTCTCGGGCGCCGCTTCCACGGACGCGCCCTTTGCCGGGTCGTGGTGCTCCGCATCGCTCGCGTGGAGCACGCAGCACGCGAGCGCGGCGCTGCCGGCCGACCGCAGCGCGAGGCGCCACGCGCTATTTCTGCTGATGGGTCGCTTTGCTCTTCGGAAGTTCATTCGGGATTGCCGGCTGGAAAATCGGATCGAACAGGTAGGCACGCCTCACCGGGCGGCCTTCGGTGTTCTTGAAAAAATCGAGCACGTCATCTGGCACGCGGGCGAAGTCGATGTCGTCGCGCTGCGCATGCGGACCGTTGACGGGCGCAGGATGAGCGGGTTCCGGCGCTGCGGCGGCCTTGGCGGCAGCGGCCTCGGCCAGAGCCTTCGCGGCTTCGGCCGGGTCCGGCTTTTCCACGCCTCGTGCCGCACCGAAGAGCGGCGGCGCGTTTCGCTCAGGGCAGTGCGGGGCCGCCGGGGCGAAACGCATGGGCACTGGTTCGGTGGCGGCCAGGTAGGATTCGGCCCGAAAGACGAAGGGGTAGCTCTTGGACTCGTGAAACTGCGTGCGTGCGGGCGCGGTGTCGCCGCCCCATGAGGGTGGTGCGCCCGCAGAGAGGGCCAGGAGCAGGAATGTCGAGAGATGCCGCATCGCGAGGGATGTTAAGCAGATTGGCTGCCAGCCCGGGGGCGAGTCGGGTCTCGGAGCCGGCGGGGAGGATTGGCGGGACGACAAACATCGAACGGGAGGGAGTCGCTGTGTCGCGAGCCTTCCACGTTCGATGTTCGTCTGTGAGTCCTTTCCGACTCCCCCCGAAGAGCTCCCCCGGCCATTTGCCTCGGGGGAGCTCCTCCCATTACGCTTCAGTCACCTTACTGCAGGAGACGCAGTGCGGACTGCGTGCTCGCGTTCGCCTGGGCGAGCATGGCGGAACCGGCCTGCACGAGGATGTTATTCCGTGCGAGCTTGGTGGATTCCACGGCCACGTCCACGTCCACGATGCGGCTGTTCGCGGCTTCGAGGTTGGTGCGGTTGGTGGCGAGCATGTCGGAGGCGAAGCCGAGGCGGCTCGTCTCAGCGCCGTTCTGCGCGCGGGATGACGCCACATTCGTGATCGCGTCGGAGACGTCGGTCACGGAGATCGCCGCCAGGTTCGCCGCGCCGGTGATCGTCCCCACGTTGGTGGCGAGATCCGACTGCGTGACGTTGAGGGACTGCGAGCCGTCTTCCGACGTGCCCACTGCCAGGCTGCCGCCGCCGAACAGCGCGACACCGTTGAACTTGTTCGCGGCCTGGTTGGTCAGCTCCGCTTTCAAGGAGGTGAACTCCTTGTCGTAGTTCGCGACGTCAGTCGCGCTCTTCGTCACGTCCGTGGACAGCGTCTTCAGTTCGGCGATGCGCTCGAGGACCTTGCCTGCGGTTTTCAGTGATCCGTCCTGCGTTTGGAGAAACGAGGTGGCGTTTGCCACGTTCGTGCTCGTCGCGTCAGTGCGTTTGATCGCTGCCTCCATGCGCATCGAGACCGCCAGGCCACCGGCGTCATCGGCCGGGGAGGTGATTTTCGATCCGCTGGAGAGGCGGGCGAGGCTCTTTTGGAGCATCGAGTTGCTGCTGTTCAGGTTGACCGCGGCTGTTGAGGCCGCGACGTTGGTGTTGATTACAAGACTCATGTCTATGTTCCTTTCTTGGATTTACTAACTGCGACGTCCGTGTCGCACCGGGCCATTTTAAAATTGGTGTTTGACCTCACCCGCCGGGGCATTTGCCTCGACATGGAGGAGTCGGCAGGGAACCCCTCCGGCTTTAGGGTTTTTATGGAA
The DNA here is from genome assembly GCA_043728655.1 of Chthoniobacter sp. Taxonomy (GTDB): domain Bacteria; phylum Verrucomicrobiota; class Verrucomicrobiia; order Chthoniobacterales; family Chthoniobacteraceae; genus Chthoniobacter. The sequence goes on from JAYTML010000674.1 coordinate 2,705, forward strand.
AATGTTCATTCCCAAGAGAATTTACCCGCCGCGAAACAGGCGCGTGCCCTGCTATCCTTCCCGGCTGTGATGCATTCCCGCCGGGCTTTTCTTTCCGCCTTCCTCACCGCTGCCGCTCTTCTCGCAGGACCATGCCTGCTCGCTGGCGATGCAGAGGAAATCCAGCCGCCATTCAATCTCCGATGGGGCGAGCCGGCGGTCGGGCTGGAGGAGGCACTGCTGGGGACCAGTGCCAGGATCGTCGAGCGCTCCAAGGCCGGGGGAGGGCGCGAGATCTGGAAGGTGGAGGGGCTGCCGGGCATCGCCGTGCAGCGGGTGAACTTTCACCTTCGCGAAAGTCGGCTGACGGAGGTCGAGATCCAGTATTGGAAAGAGGACTGGTCGCCCGCGACCTACGAGGACTTCATGCAGAGCGTGCGCCGCCGGCTCGATGAAAAGTACGGTCCCGGAAAAGCCACGGCCCGCCAGCAGGAGAGCGAGCGCGGGATCATGAAGACCCTCGTCGGGTACCGCTGGGAGTCCGCTGGCAGCGCGGTCGAGCTCTACTATTTCGCCGCAGCCGATCCGAAGAACGTCTTCCGCTCGATCAGCCTCCACTACAAGAGCGCTCCGCCGAATCCCGCCCCCGCCGGACGTGCCGATCCCGCGCCGGGGCGCGCCGCAGATGAGCTGACGCTCCCCAGCCGCTAGCTCTAGCTCGGCTTCTTTGCCCCGATATTCGCCGGCTTGGAAATTTCCAGCCCGCCGGTGAATGTCGCGCCGTCGTCCATCGCCAGACGGAAAGTCTTCAGGCTGCCCTGGAGGTGGGCCGTCGCCTTCAGGTGGCACCGCGCGGAGACCTTTGCATCGCCGTCCACGAGACCGGAGCTCGTCAGATTATCGACGACGATGGACTTCGCGTGAACCTCCGCGAACTCCCCCACCACCAGCGAGTTTCCCTGAATCAGATCACCGTTGAACTTCCCCTCGAAGATCAATTCCCCCTGGAATTTCATGGTGCCGGTGATTTCGATGTCCTTGTCGAGTCTGCTCTGGGTATTGGCCATATAAAGTGGGGTCTTCGTTACCGGCGGCTCCGGGACGTGTCAATGCCTTCCTCTTTCCGGGTGGCGCCGCACGCAGACGGGGAAAACACCGCCGCGAAAACCGCCGCTATTTGATGCCCGTCGCGAGCACCGTCTGAAACTGCGGGTTCTGCTCGTCGCGGGCGACGATCGTGATCTCGATGCCGGTGAATCCGGCGTCGGTGAGAAACGAATGGAGCTGCGCCTCGGTGAAGCCGAGCCAGGTGTCGGCGTAAAGCTCGCGCGCCTTTTCAAACTGATGCGCCAGCAGGTCGAGGATCGCGACGCGTCCGCCTTTTTTCAAAATGCGGTGGGCGGCGGCGACGGCGCGGGCCCGGTGGGCGGCGCGGAGATTCGCGTCTTCGGCGTGGCCGCCCAGCGGTGAACCCAAGCCGCGTCCCCATCCGTGCCGTAACTCCGGGTTTTTGTCCGGACCCTCCGATTTTGGTTGAGCGGAAACGCATGCCCGATCAATCCCTCAAAAGCAAATCCTGACCCTCCATGAATCCACCCGGTTCCTTTTTCCAATCGCTCCTCGCGGTCGCGGTGCTGGCACTGACCGCCATCAGTGCCGCGCAGGCGGAAGCGAGCGTGCCGCAGATTCAGATCGAAGCGACGTTCGTCGAAATGCCCGAAGCCGTTTGGAAACCGATGGCCGGCACGGGATCGTGGCAGGTCGTGCGCGGCCAGCGGGTCTGGACCCGGCTCATCGTGAGCACGGATCGCCACGAGCAGGAGGCGCTGATCGGCGCGTGGTTTGGGAGCAAAGAGCGCAGCCGCAGCGAAGCGTTTCTGGCGCTTGTTCAACGCGAATTGCATCAAACCAAGGGCGTCGATGTGCTCTCCACACCGAAGGTGGTCACGCGCTCCGGGCAGCGCGCCATGATCGAGATTGTCCGGGAGTTTAAGTACCCGACGGCTTGGAAACCGGGCGCGAAAAAAGAGGACGCCTGGATGCCGACGGCTCACGCTGCGAAACACACCGGCGTGACCCTCGCCGTCGAGCCCTCGGTGCTGCGTGGCGGAAAAATCGGCCTTTGGGTCGCACCGCAGATTTTGGAATTTGAAGGGTTCCAGGACCTCGGTCACGGCCGCAAGAAACCGATCTTCTCCGAGCGCAAAGTGCGGACGAACGTCGCGCTGAAGTCCGGGCAGACGGTGATCCTGGACGGAGGCGTCCGCGAAGAGCAGCAGGTCGTCGAGGACCGGGTTCCTTTGCTGGGCGATTTGCCGGTGCTCGGGCGGCTGTTTCGCACCTCGCAGAAGCAGACCTCGAAACGCTCCCTCGTGGTCTTTGTCACTCCGCGAATCCTCCCGCTGGAGGGGAAGCTGCCAGCTCCCCCCACAGCGGCGCGGATGCCGCGCGGCACCGGAAACTGATTTCGGCGGACGCTCTACTTCACCGCGGTCGCGAGCACCGTCTGAAACTGCGGGTTCTGCTCGTCGCGGGCGACCACGGTGATCTCGATGTCGTTGAAACCTGCCTCGGTGAGAAAGGAGTGGAGCTGGGCCTCCGTGAACCCGAGCCATGTGTCGGCGTAAAGCTCGCGCGCCTTTTCAAACTGATGCGCAAGCAGGTCGAGGATCGCGACGCGTCCGCCCTTTTTCAGAATGCGATGCGCCGCCGCGACCGCCCGCGCCGGGCTCCCCGCGTGGTGCAGCGCCTGGCTGAGCAGCGCGAGATCCACCGTACCGGCCGGGATCGGCGGCGACTCGAGGTCGCCATGGCGGAATTCGAGATTCTTGAAGCCGTGCTTCTTCGCCAGCGCCGCGCCGAACTCGACCATCTTCTCCGAGTTGTCGATCGCGATGACCTTCTTCGCGCGCTTGGCCAGGAGCTGGGAAATCGTCCCTTCCCCCGCGCCGAGATCCGCGACGACGATCGGCGGCACGAGCGCGAAAAGCAGATGGGCCACGCCCTCCCACGTCCGGCCGGGGCAGTACGCGCGGCCGAATTTCCCCGCGAGCTGGTTGAAATACTCGCGCGCCTTGTCCTGCCGCTTTTTCAGCGCCAGGCGGAGCGCCGTCTGGTCGTGCGCCGCCTCGGGCAGTTCCTCCGCGGTCGCGGCGATGAGCGGCGCGAGCTGGCGGTGCGCCGGGTCGTCGGTCAGCGCGTAGTAGATGTTCTTTCCCGCCCGCCGGTCCTTCACCAGCCCGGCTTTGCGCAGCTCCCCGAGGTGCATGGAAATGCGCGACTGGCCCATGCCGAGCACCTCCTGGATTTCGACGACGGACAGCTCCTCGCGTTGCAAAAGCAGGAGCAGTCGCAGTCGCGTCTCGTCCGCGAGCAGGCGCAAGGATTTAACGATTGACGCCATAGGGAAGTGCATTAGACGTATCACCGCATCATGATTGGTCAATACGTTGTTTGAGCCGATCGTCCTCAGAAACCCATCAACCCCGCATCCCAAATCCCGCATGTCTGACCGCTATATCTTCTCGTCTGAATCCGTCGGTGAAGGCCACCCCGACAAAGTCGCCGACACCATCTCCGATGCCGTTCTCGACGCCTGCCTGGCGCAGGACAAGCACAGCCGCGTCGCCTGCGAGACCTATGTGAAAAGCAACATCGCCATCGTCGGCGGTGAGATCACCACGAAGGCGAAGCTCGATTACGTGCAGATCACCCGCGATGCCGTGCGCGAGATCGGCTACGTGAATGACGACGACATTTTCCACGCGGACAAGATTTTCGTCCAAAACATCCTCACCGCGCAGAGCCCCGACATCGCGCAGGGCGTGGATGCGAAGAAGGCCAAGGGCAAGAAGCACGCCGAGCAGGGCGCTGGCGATCAGGGCATCATGTTTGGCTACGCGAGCAATGAGACGCCGGAGTTGATGCCGGCGCCGATCATGTTCGCGCACCGCCTCGGGCGGAAGCTGACGGAGATCCGCAAGGCCGGCAAAGCCGCGAAGTGGCTGCGGCCTGACGCGAAGTCGCAGGTGTCCGTCGAGTATGTCGATGGAAAGCCGGTGCGCATCACCAACGTCGTCATCTCCACCCAGCACGCCGCTGACGCGGAGCACGCGGAGATCGAGAAGTTTTGCATCGAGAAAGTCATCAAGGCCGTGCTTCCGAAAGGCATGCTGAC
>JAYTML010000675.1:0-1755 GCA_043728655.1 Chthoniobacter sp.
TATTTCGTGGAGATGATCGAGCTGGTGACGGAGGCGGATCACCCCGCGCCGGAGCTATACGATCTGCTCGGCCGGGCGCTCGGTTTTCTCAATGCGCAGCCGGCATCCCTGCGGGCGCTGATGCATTTTGAAAGCGAACTCGTCCGCCTCCTCGGCATCCAGGGCCAGGCGGGGGTGACTCCGGCGGTGGCGATCGGTCGCGTGTATCAGCACCTGCCCAAGGCGCGGCCGGGACTGCTGAAGTCGCTCCGCCCTGAAAAATGACGACCCGCTACTTCACCGCGGCCCGCTGCCTCCACTGGTCGGAGCGGGTGTCGATGTAGGTCTGCACGTTGCGGCGGTAGCTGGCGAGTTCGGCCGCCGTCAGGCTCTTCTCGTCGATGATTTTGACGTGCTTGGCATCGATCAGGAAACTCGTGCCCGCGAGCTGGAGGATGACCTTGGTCTGCGATTCCTTGAACATCATCACGGGAAAGGTATCGCCCTTGTCCATCATCCACTGCGCGCCGTCGGCGAGATCGACCGGCAGCGTGTCGAGCAGCCTGCCGTAGAGGGCGAAGCGCTTTTTTCCCGCCGAATGGGCCGGGGTGAGCACGAGGACGAAGGCGGCGAGGAGAAGGAAAACGAATTTCACGCGGGCGGATTCTCGGCGTCCTCGGGAAAAAATCAACGCGCAGGCTGCGGACTGACCACCGGAGGCAGCGGGCGCGGACTTTTACGCCAAACGTGAATCTGCCAGAGCGACGGTGCGTTTTCGGGCGCGGCGGCCAGGGCGACATGGCGCTCCGGGGCGGCGACGAGCCAGCGCGTGCCCGGTGCTTTGCCGAGGCACTTGAAAGTGAAGCCCGCGCCTTCGCGGTAGAGCGCCCAGTGCGCGCCGCTCACGCCGGCAGGATTGAGCGCGAGCACCACGTCGTGCCGGATGGTGCCGCCATTGAGCCACGCGGGGCCGTCGGTGAAGCCGAGACATTCAAACGAGACGATGCCAGGCGCCGACTCATGAACGCGCCAGCGGGTGCGGGAGTTTGGGCCGAGATCGCCGGCGGCGAGTCCGACGAGCCCGCGGTCGGCGGTTCCGGCACGGCCTTCGATCCATTGGCCGCCCGTGCCGGGAGAGAGCGACACCAGCGAGACGACATCGCCCGTGGCCAGAGCCTCATCCGCCGCGAGGTAGCGGAATGTATCCGCCCGCACCGCGGGCGCTACGAGCAGCACGGTCAGGAGAAGGGCGGGAATTTTCATGCTGAAAGGGCGGCTGAAAGGGCGAGCTTGCGGTGCTGCGGGCGAGCGGTCAAGGACACGGATGGCCCTGAGATTTCACTTTTCTTTCGATGAAAGCCTCCTATGATTCGGATCGCAAAACACCTAAGCACCGCCTCGGAGTTGGGGAGATTGTCAGTTGAGTAATTTCAGTGACGACTTGAAACCGATGACCGGGAACCGTCACCGATAGCGCGCTCGGGAAAACTGATAACAAGACAAAATGGGCAATAAACTCTACGTCGGCAACCTGTCGTTCAACACGACCGAAACCGACCTTCAGGATCACTTCGCGCAAGCTGGCGCGGTCAAGGAAGTCATGCTGGTGCAGGACAAGTTCACCGGAAAATCCCGCGGTTTCGCCTTCGTCACGATGGAGTCGGACGCCGATGCGGCCAATGCCATCACGAAGTTCCACGGCGCCAACTTTGACGGTCGCGCCCTCACGGTGAACGAAGCGCGTCCGCGCGAAGATCGTCCGCCGGGCGGTGGTGG
>JAYTML010000676.1:0-3114 GCA_043728655.1 Chthoniobacter sp.
CTGCGCCAGCGCGTATTCGGTGACGAAAAGCGCAGGCTGCGTGATGCGCGTCTGCGCGATCTGCGCCGGGTCGCGCATCGCCTCGCGGAGGTCGCAGCCGAGATGCGGGCGGAGGATTTCAGCGCAGCGCGCGAACGTGTCCCGGAAAACCGGTTCCGTTTCGCACAGCTCCGCGCCCATGCCGGCGTACTGCGCGCCCTGACCGGGAAACATGAATGCCACCGGCACGTCGCGTCGCTCCTGCACGCGCGTGAGCATTCGCTTCGGATCGCCGAGCGCGGCGATGGCGTCCTCGATGGAATGCGCGGTGATGGCGCGGCGATGATTGAAAGCGTGGCGGCCGGTTTGAAGCGTGAAAGCGATGTCCGCGAGCGGGGCCTCGCCGAGTGCGTTGCTGAGGGCGCGGGTCATTTCCTCCAGCGCCGGAGCCGTGCGGGCGGAGAGGACGAGGAGTTGGGTAGGCTGATGGCCTGCGGTTGCCGGGACAGCGGGCGCTTCTTCGAGGACGACGTGGGCATTCGTCCCGCCGACGCCGAATGAACTCACGCCCGCGCGGCGCGGTGTCTCGCCCGGCGTCCACTCACGCAGCGCCGTGTTCACATGAAAGGGGCTGTTTTCGAGGTCGAGCTTCGGATTCGGCGCGTGAAAATGAAGGCTCGGTGGGAGCACGGCGTGGCGCAGCGCAAGCGCGGTCTTGATGAGTCCCGCGACGCCGGCGGCGACATCGAGATGCCCGATGTTGGTTTTCACCGAGCCGATCGCGCAGAAGCCCCTCGCGTCGGTGCCGGCGCGGAATGCCTGCGTGAGGCCGGCGATTTCGATCGGATCGCCCAGCGGCGTGCCGGTGCCGTGCGCCTCGATGTAACTGATCGTCTCCGGCGGGAAGCCCGCCAGCGCCTGCGCGAGGGCGATGACCTCGGCGTGTCCGTCCACGCTCGGCGCAGTGAAGCTGACCTTCTGCGCCCCGTCGTTGTTCAGTGCGGAGCCTTTGATGACCGCGTAAATCTGATCACCGTCCGCCAGCGCCTCCGCGAGGCGTTTCAAGACCACGATCCCGACGCCGCTGCTGAAGACGGTGCCCGCTGCCTGCTCGTCAAAAGCGCGGCAGTGGCCGTCGGGAGACGTGATGCCGCCCTCCTGGAAAACGTAGCCGCGCTCCTGCGGGAAGGTGACCGAGACCCCGCCGGCGAGGGCGGCGTCGCACTGGTAATTGAGGAGCGCCGTGCAGGCCTGGCAGACGGCGACGAGGGAGGTGGAGCACGCGGTGTAGATGCTCAGCGCGGGGCCCTTGAGGTTCAGCTTGTACGCCACGCGTGTGGCGAGGTAGTCTTTCTCGTTGCCCATCATCGCGGTGAGCGGGCCGACGGCGTCGATGAGTTCCGGGTGTCCCGCGACGTTGTTTGCGAAGTAGGTGTTGTTGCTCATCCCCGCAAAGACGCCGATCGCGCCGGGGTAGCGCGCCGGGTCGCAGCCCGCGTCCTCCAGCGCCGTCCATGCTTCCTCGAGAAAGACGCGCTGCTGCGGGTCCATGACCTCGGCCTCCCTCGGCGTGATGCCGAAAAACGCGGCGTCGAACCACTCCGGCCGCTCCATCAGCCCGCGCGCGGCGACGTAGCCCGGCTCGGCGCGGAGCGCGGCGGGAGTGAGGCCGGCGGTGGAAAGCTGGGCGTCGGTGAGAGATGTGATCGTCTCCGCACCAGCGGTGAGATTGCGCCAAAACTCCGCGAGGTTCCGCGCGCCAGGAAAGCGGCCAGCCATCCCGATGATGGCGATTCCTTCGTGCTGGTTGTCGGGCTGACTCATTGTTGGCGCGTGATAAGCCGTTGACGTGCCAAAGCGGCCTTCTGGCGCTCCGCCCGCGCGGCGATATCCGCCGACGCGGATTTCTGCGGCTGGCCGCCATCCAGGTGGCGGGCGAGCGATTCGATGGTCGGGTGCTGAAACATGCGCACCACGGAGATGTCGCTCCGGAGCGTTTCCCGCAAGCGGGCATGCACGCGGATCATCAGGAGCGAATGGCCGCCGAGGTCGAAGAAGTTTTCCTGAATGCCCACGCTCTCCGTGCGAAACGCCTCGCGCCAGACCGCCGCGATGGCGTGCTCGGTGGGGGTGCGCGGGGCGATGAATGTGGCCGAGCGGGCGCGGACCGCGGCGGGTTTGGCGGGCGCGGGCGCGGGGATAAGGGCCTGGAGTTCGGCGGCCGTCGGCGCATCGGCGGCGCACATCGCTTCGAGCACGGCGGTGAGCTGCGCGAGCCACTGCGCCAGCGCGGGCGGGGTGAAAGCGGACGCGGGTGCGATGGCGGTGAGCGCCAGCTCAGGGCCGGGAATGGCGACGATGGTGAGCGGGTAGTTTGTGCGGACGGGCGCGACGAGGTCGTGGATCGTCACGCCGTCGCCGAGCCGGCTGGCGGCGTCATCGACGAGGTAGTTTTGGAAAACGAGCAGGCTCTCGAAGAGGCGGGAGTGCCAGGGCATTTCGCTCCATTCCTGGATCTGCGTGAGCGGCGTGGACTGGTGTTCGTTCAGTTCGAAAAGCCCCGCCTGCACCCGGCGGAGCAGGGCGGAAAGCGGCTCCGCGCCTTCGATGCCGACCCGGATGGGCAGATTGTTGACGAAGGGGCCGGCGATGTTTTCCACGCCGGGGAGATCGGCGGGGCGTCCGGAGAAGCTCGCGCCGAAGACGATGTCGCCGCGTCCGGCGGAGCGCCCCAGCAGCAGCGCCCATGCGGTCTGGACGAGCACGTTGAGCGTGACGTGCGAGCGGCGGGCGAGGTCGCGGAGGGCGGTGGTGGCGGCGGATGAAAGGCGGAGTGTCTCCTCGTGAAACTCCGGGCGCGCATCCGGGCTGCGCGGCAGCCGGCCGGGGAGCGGGGTCGCATCGGTGAAGCCGCGCAGGTTGTTTCTCCAAAAGTCCTCTGAGGCTGCGATGGGCTGGCGCTGCTGCCACTCGATGTAATCGCGATACGGCGGCGCGGGCGCGGGCGTGGCGCCGGAGTAAAGTGCGCCGACTTCGCGGAAGAGCAGCGGCCACGACCAGCCGTCGATCTGCAAATGATGATGGCTCCAGACGAAGCGCCACTCGTCATCGCGAAGGCGCAGGAGCGCCAGGCGG
>JAYTML010000677.1:0-2077 GCA_043728655.1 Chthoniobacter sp.
CCGCGCGGAACTGGCCGAAAAGCTCGTGGAGAGTCTGGACTTTCCCGAGAATGACGACATTCAGCGGGCCTGGGCGGCTGAGGCGATTGTTCGGCGCGACGAGGTTCGCTCCGGCAAGGTCCAGACCATTCCCGGCGAGCAAGTGCTGGCCGAGGTCCGCCGGATGCTCGGTGAATGAGATATGAGTTTCATCCGGAGGCCCGCCTCGAATTCCGCGAGTCGGCGGCTTTCTACGAGAGCTGCCGTCCCAAACTGGGCGTGGCGTTTGCGAACGAGATCGAATCAGTTCTGCGCCGAATCATCGTGTCTCCTGACCGATGGCCCATTCTCGATCAGGACGTTCGCCGGTGTCTTGCCCGCCGCTTTCCATACGGCATCCTCTACTCCATCGAGGCCGGCTACATCCTCATAATCGCCGTCATGCACTGCAGCCGGAAACCAGGCTATTGGCGTGACAGACTTCCCTGGCGAAGCGCCTGATTAGAAGAAGGTTTGGAGCGGAGTCGGAGCGCGTGCAAACCGTTTGCTAAGGAAAGCGTCCGCGCCAAGGTGCTCTCCGCAGCTTCCTCCAAGATGAACGTCACGAACCAAATCCAGAATGCGCTGACGCGGCGCGCATTTCTCAAGCAGAGCAGCACCGGCCTTGGCGCGCTGGCGCTATCGTCGCTGCTGAAGCCCGGCCTTTTCGCGATGGACCCCGGCACGGGCGCGGCGGTGCCGGGAGCGCTTGAGCGGCTGCATTTTGCGCCGAAGGCGAAGCGGATCATCTATCTCTTCATGTCGGGTGCGCCGTCGCATCTCGACCTCTTCGATCCGAAGCCGAAGCTGACCGAGATGACGGGCAAGGATCTGCCGGACAGCGTGCGCAAGGGGCAGCGCATCACGACAATGACGAGCGAGCAGAAGAATCTGCTGTGCGTGGGCTCGCCGTTTAAGTTCGAGAAGCACGGGCAGGCGGGCATGGACATCTCTGAGCTGCTGCCGAACCTCGCGAAGATCGCGGACGACTGCACTTTCGTCCGCACGATGTTCACGGACCCGATCAACCACGATCCGGCGGTCACGTTCTTTGCCACCGGCAACCAACAGCCCGGTCGCCCGACGATGGGCGCGTGGCTGGCCTACGGGCTCGGCAGTCCGAACCGCGACCTGCCCTCCTTCGTCGTGCTGACGAGCGGCGGCGGCGGGCAGACGCTTCAGACGCGCTACTGGGGCAGCGGATTTCTGCCGGCGCAGTACGGCGGCGTGCAGTTTCGCAATGCGGGCGACGCGGTGCTTTTCACATCGAATCCGCCCGGCATCAGCGGCGGCACGCGGCGCGAACTGCTCGACGCGACGAACGATCTCAACCGGCTCGCGTTCGGGGAACTCGGCGACCCGGCGATTGCTTCTCAGATCGAAAACTACGAGCTGGCCTTTCGCATGCAGTCGAGCGTGCCGGAGCTGACTGACCTCTCGAAGGAGCCGAAGGCGGTGCTCGACCTGTATGGCGCGACGCCGGGCAAGCCGAGCTTTGCCAACAACTGCCTGCTCGCGCGCCGTCTCGCCGAGCGGGACGTGCGGTTCATCCAGCTATGCCATCGCGACTGGGATCACCACAGCGGACTGCCGGGCGGCCTGCGGACGAAGTGCAAGGAGACCGACCAGGCGAGCGCCGCGCTCATCACGGATTTGAAACAGCGCGGGCTGCTCGATGACACGCTCGTGATCTGGGGCGGGGAGTTTGGGCGCACGGCGTATTCGCAGGGCGACATCAAGCCGGACAACTTCGGGCGCGACCACCACCCGCGCTGCTTCACGATGTGGATGGCCGGCGGCGGCGTGAAGCGCGGCTACGTCCACGGCGAGACGGACGACTTCGGCTACAACATCGTGCGCGATCCGGTGCATGTGCATGACCTCCACGCCACGCTGCTCCAGCTCCTCGGCGTGGATCACAAGCGCATGACCTACCGACACGAGGGGCGCGACTACCGGCTCACGGATGTGCACGGGAATGTCGTGAAAGCGCTCCTCGCCTGACCGCATGCAAGCTCCGGCGCACATCAAGACTGCCGAACAGTATCTCGCCAATCTG
>JAYTML010000678.1:0-6658 GCA_043728655.1 Chthoniobacter sp.
GCGGCCCTGGTGGAAAAAGGCACCGGCGAATCGCCGACAGGCGATCTGAAGCCGATTCTCGAATTCCTCCGCGGTCTCCTGAACGCCACCGCAGTGGCGCTCCTGCCAGTCGGCACGGACTCGGACGCCGCACCCTGCGTGGTCACGACGCGCGGTGTGACAGCCGGGAGCATCGCACAAGTCGCCGGCACGCTGGCCCCCGGACACGCAGTCGCACAGCGCGCGCCGGCGCTCGGAGCGGATGCCTACACTCTCGCCGTGCCGGTGGAGCGCGAGGCACGCCCCCGCTACTGGCTGATCGCCCAGCTCGCCATCGCCAATCCGCGCGACGTTCAGGCGTTCCTCGTCCTGCTCCAGTCTCTCGCCGGTTTCATCCTTTACCGCGAGCAGCGGCGCGCGACCCACGAGACGCACTGGGCTCTCGATCGCACTGCCGGCATTCTCGAAATCGTCCGCCGCGCCGGGACCGAACCCGACTTCGAGAAAGCGTGCCGCATCGCCACCGATGACCTGCGCGACTACCTCGGATGCAGCCGCGTCTTCTACGCCACGAAGCACGGCGCCGGCCTGCAAATGCGCGCGATCTCCGGCGTCGCGCGAATTGACCCGAAGAGCACCAGCCACTCACCGTTCGAAGCCGCGATGCGCGAGGCGCTCGCCTCGGGAACGCGCGTCGATTTCCGCCCCGACAGCGTGAAAAGCGATGACACCGCCGCCCACGAAATCCTCCAGGCCCAGGGCGGTGCCGCTCAGCTCACGAGCATCCCGCTCACCACCCAGCGCGGAGCACTGCTCCTCGAATGGTCCGGCGTCGCGCCCGACACCCGCGCGACCGCGCTGCTCGACGCGACGGCCCCCGTTCTCCCCGCGCTCTTTGATCTGCTGAAACGCGCACGACCGCATCCCGCCGTCTTTGCCGCGCGCCGCATCTGGACGCGCCTCAGCACGAACCGGCGCCGGGCCGTGCTCGCCGTCGCGGCCGCGTTCGCCGCGCTCCTCGCGTGCCCTTTCCACTACAGCATCAAGGCCGACTGCCGTCTCGCACCGACCGTCAAGCGGGTCATCGCCGCCCCGTTTCATGGCCAGTTGAAAAAGAGCCTCGTGCAGCCCGGTGACGCGGTGGAGGAAGGCGCGCCGCTCGCCGAGATGGACAATCGCGAGCTGAAGCTCAAGGAGGCCGAACTGACTGCGGCGCGCGAGCGCGCGCTCAAGCAGCGCGACAAGGCGCTCACAAACGACGGCCAGGGCGCGGACTTTTCCGCGGCGCAGGTCGCGAATTTCGAGGCCGAGAGCGTGGGGCGCGAACTGGAACTCGTGCAGCGGAAAATCGCGCTCCTCACCGTGCAGTCGCCGCTCGCCGGGGTGGTCGTGTCCGGCGATCTGCGGCGCGCGGAAGGCCAGCCCGTGCAGCAGGGGCAGGTGCTTTTCGAGGTCGCGCCGCTCGACCGGATGATCGTGGAAATCGACGTGCCCGACCGCGAGATCAGCCGCGTGCAGGCAGGCCAGCCGGTGCGTTTCCGCCTGGAGGCATTTGGCGGCGAACGCTGGATCACGCCGCTCGACAAGGTGCATCCGCAAAGCGAGCAGCGCGACGGGCGCAACGTCTTCGTGTGCGAGGCCGCCATCGACAACGCCGGCCGCGCGCTCGATCTGCGCCCCGGAATGCGCGGCCGCGCGGCGATCGAGAGCGAGCGCCGCCCGCTCCTGTGGATTCTCGGACACCGGCTCTCGGATTACATCGTCGAGACACTCTTCTGGTGATGTCCGCGCACGACGAAAACCGTTCCGTCCGCGAAATCGAAATGCTCCGCCCGCGGCTGCGCGACGGTGTGCTCTTCTCCCTGCAGGAGATCGGCGGGCGGCGCGTGTGCGTGATCGAGGATGCCTTTGCCTCCCGCTTTCATCGCGTGGGCCTGTCGGAGTACCGCTTCCTCCGCGCGCTCGACGGCACACGCACAGTCGCCTCGATCCTCGCGCTGCTCGCACGCGACGGAGGAGGCGAGGCATTCACCGAGCAGGAGGCGGTGCAGGTGATCCGCTGGCTGAAAGACCAGCATCTCCTCGCGCTCGACAGCACGCGCGCGACCGGCGGGCGCGAGCACGGCGAGCAGGCGATGCGGACGGCCGTCACATGGCTGAATCCGCTGATCGTCAAAATCCCGCTCGCCCGGCCCGACGGATTCTTCAGCCGCGTGGAGCCGGCCGTGCGCTGGGCGCTGGGCGGCTTCGGGCTCGCGGTGTGGCTCGTCGTCATCCTCACCGGCGCGGTGCAGGTGGGCATGGACTGGCGGCGCTTTGCCGGCGGATTTGAGGGCATCCTCGCGCGGGACAACTGGCTCTGGCTTTTCCTCATCTGGGCTGGGTTGAAAATGGCGCACGAATTTTCGCACGGCGTTTTCTGCAAACACTTCGGCGCGGCGGTGCGCGAGGTCGGTGCGATCCTCGTGGTCTTCATCCCGATGGGCTACGTGGATGCTACCGCGAGCCTCGGGCTTCCGTCGAAATGGCGGCGCATCATGGTGTCGGCCGCCGGGCTCTACATGGAGTTTTTCCTCGCGGCCATCGCAGCCATCGTCTGGGCGCACACGCCGCCCGGCACGCTCAATACGCTGGCGCACAATGCCGTCGTCGCAGGCACTGCGATCACGCTTTTTTTCAACGCCAATCCGCTCATGCGTTTCGACGGCTACTACATCCTCAGCGACGTGCTGGAGGTGCCAAATCTCGCCACGCGTGGGCGGGCGTGGTCGCAGCACGCACTCACCTGGCTGCTCGCCGGCGGCCGGCAGCGCCGGCCCGCGCTGCCGCGGACGCGCGAGGACTGCATCGTCGCGCTCTACGGTGTCGCGGCGATGCTTTGGCAGGTCGCTGTGCTGGCAGGATTGCTGGCGGGTGCGAGCGTGGCGCTGCGAGGTGGCGGTCTGCTGCTCGCGTCGGTCGCCTCCATCGCGTGGATCGGCGTGCCGGTGTGGCGGTTCGCCGCCTCGCTCGCAAAGGCCGGCGGGCCCGGACACTGGCTGCGCTCCGGCTTGCGCACGGCACTGCTTTTCGGAGTGGCGGCGCTGGTCCTCTTCGCGCCGTTTCACCGCTCGGTTTCGAGCTACGGCGTCATCGAGCTCGCAGACACGCTGCCCCTCCGCGCGGAGTGCCCCGGCTTTGTGGAAAAGGTCCACGTCGCCGACGGACAAACCGTGCGCCAGGGCGATCTCCTGCTCGAACTGCGCAATGACGAAGCCGCGGCGCAACTCGGGAAGAGCCGCGTGGACCTCGCCCAGCAGGAGCTGCGCGCCCGGATGGCCTTTCAGGACAGGGACGTGCCCCGCTTTCAGGCAGAGCAGGCAAAAGCCGATTCACTGAAGACGGCCGTGGCGAACCACGAGAGCTACCTCGCCACGCTGCAGATCCGCGCGCCGATGGACGGCCGCGTGACGGGCCGCCAACTGGACCGGCTGAGCGGCACCTTCATCGAGAATGGCGGCGAGGTGTGCCGCATCGGACGCGGCGACGGCAGCGACGTGCGGATGGCGATCGCGCAGGGCGACGAGCCGCATCTGCGGGCGGCGCTGAACCAGCCGCTGCGCGTGAGAATCGAGGGCCGCGGTGCGGTGCTCGACGCCACGCTGCAACGCGTGGAGGCGCGGGCGACGCGCGAACTCATTCACCCCGCGCTCACCGCGCTCGCCGGCGGACCGCTCGCGCTGCGCCGGAATGAGGAACCGGCGGCGCACCGCGGCTCCGATCCGGAGGCCACGGACTACGAACTTGCCGAACCGCACTTCAACGCAATCGCGCGCCTGTCCACGAACACACCGCTCGGCATCGGGGAAATGGCGCGCGTGAGATTCCGCAGCCCGCGCACGGCGACGCTGTGGGGCGAGATGCAGGGCGCGCTCGGGCGCTGGCTGAAGCGTTACGCGGCGCAAGCCTGAGAGCTGTGAAGTCCCCAAGCGGCTCCGGCAAGACGCGGCCATTCAAGAGGGTGTGAAACACACCGGGCCGCTCGGCCGCGGGAGCGCCTCCCGGACGAGCAGGAGCGCTCGGCTCCGACTAGGATCCCACGGAGCCAAGCGCTCCTGCGCGCTGCCCGCCGCTCCTGCGCCAGGCTCATCCAACCTGCCAGAGCAGTTTGGCCGACTTATTCACGGTCTCGACCGGCTGACTCTCCTGGCTGCACTGACCTCGCTACCGCAAGTCATCCGCCACGGGCTACTCCGCCAGCGCGCACCGTGCGCCGCTGCGGTGGCTGCCGGCAGCGTTCTCGATCAGGAATTTCACCCGCACTGTGCCGCTCGCGGCATCGGTCACAGGGCTGATGAATTCGATGGTCGCGGCCACTTTCTCGCGGTCCTCGATGAGGAGCGTGACCGGCGCGCCTGCCTTGAGCTGGCACGCTTTGGCGGGCGGCAGGAAAAGGTTCGCGGTGAGCTTGTCGATCTGCACCACGGTGAGCACGTGCGACTCGGCAGCGGAGACGGCCTCGCTCGGGTCGCGCTTGATCGTGGTGACCACGCCATCCACCGCGCTGCGCATGAGACGTGTCTCGATCATCGCCTCAAACTTCCGCACCTGCGCCTCCTTGATCGTGAGGTCGGTGCGCGCCTTCTCGGTCTCCTCGGGCGTGGCGCGGCTGGCCGCCGCTAGTTCATCGAGCCGATGCTTGCGCGTGGCCTGGAGGCCCGCTTCGGCTTTCGCAATCTCCAGCTCCGCCTCGATCGTGGCGGTGTCGAGCTTCGCGAGGATCTGCCCCTTCTTCACGATGGCTCCCTCCTCGACGAACATCTCTGCGATGACGCCTGGCTCCGCCGCGGAGACGGTGATGATGCGGTACGGCTCGGTGTAGCCGAGAGTCTCGCCGCCGCGAGCGGAAGCAAGGGCCAGAAGGAGTGCCGCGGCCTGCGCGGGAAAGACAAAGCGACCGCGGTTAGCGCGTGGGACCAAAGTGGTTTCCTGATTTCTGTTCATTGGAATTTGTTTCGGATTTCGAGTTTCGGATTTCGGATTTCCCTCAAAGCGCGTGCTTCAGTTCGTCGAGCCACTCGTCGTATTTCGCATGCTGCCGGCGCCCCTCGCGGTCGGCGGCTTCGACCCGGCGCTGGACGCTGAGGAAGTGGGCTCCTGCCGCGGCGGGCAGCTCGTCGGCGGAAGTCTTCGCGAGGCGCGCGGCCAGCTTCGGTGCGTGGCTCTGGAGGAGGTCGTCCTCGAGCGAGAGGAAAAACTGGGCGCTGCCGGGCTGGCCCTGGCGGGCGGCGCGGCCGATGAGCTGGCGGTCGATGCGGCTGGATTCGTGGCGCTCGAGGCCGATGACGTGGAGGCCGCCGAGCCGCTGGCTTTCCTCCGGGACCGGGATGTGCGCGCCGCGGCCCGCCATGTTTGTGGCGATGGTGACGATGCCGGGTTCGCCGGCCTGCTCGATGATCGCGGCCTCCTCGGCGTCCTGCTTGGCGTTGAGGAGGCGGAAGGGAAAGCCGAACGGGAGGAGCTTTTCCAGCAGAGCCTCGCTGTTTTCGATGGTGCGCGTGCCGATGAGGACGGGCTGGCCTTTCGCGCGCCGCTGGGCGACCTCGCGGGCCACCGCGTCGAGCTTCGCCTCGCGTGTCCGGAAGATGCGGTCGGGCAGAATTCCGCGCTGCGATGGGCGGTGCAGCGGGACGATGGACGTGCGCAGGCCGTAGCTGTGGCGCAGCTCGGACGCGGCCTCGCGCGCGGTGCCGCTCATGCCGCAGATGGTGCGGTAGAGCCGGAAATACGCGGGCCGCGAGATCGTCGCCTCGGACGCATTTTCCTCGGTGATCGTGACCCGCGCGGCGGCTTCCACGGCCTGGTGCACGCCCTCCCTCCACTTGCGATCGGGACAGAGGCGGCCGGTGAATTCATCGACGATGACGATCTCGTCCCCGCGCACGACGTAATGGACGTCTCGCCTGAAATCAGCGAGCGCGCGCAGCGCGGACTCGATGTAGTGCGACCACAGTCGGCGCAGATGCGGGATGACGTCATCCGTCAGCAGATCGAGCGCGCGACGCTCTCCCGCGGGCGTGAGCGACAGACGTTTCGTATGCGGGTCGCGTGTGAAGTCCTCTCCGACGCCAAGCAGCCCGGCGATGCGATGGGCCAGCTCATACACCTGCGGGGTCGCGCTCGGCGCTTTCGCCCCAGTCGCGATGATGAGCGGCGACCGCGCCTCGTCGATGAGGACGCTGTCAGCTTCATCAATGACCGCAAACGCATGCCCACGCTGGACCGTGTCGGGCTTCGGAGCGGCGCGGCCGAGCAGGATCTCGTGAAAGCGGCGGCTGCCAGGGCCGGAACCCGTGCCGCGTATGGCGACCTGGTCGCGCAGATAGTCGAAGCCAAACTCCGTGCCGACACCGTAGGTCACATCGCAGCTGTATGCCGCGCGCTTGTCCGGCTGGCTGGCGCGCTCGGCGAGCAGGCCGGTGCTCATGCCGAGCAGCGCAAACGCAGGCCGCGCAAAGTCGCAGTCCCGCCCGGCGAGATAGGAATTCACGGTCGCGACATGCGCGCCGTGGCCGTGGAGGGCGAAACAGAATGCGGGCAGCAGGGCGACGAGCGTCTTGCCCTCGCCGGTGGCCATCTCGGCGAGCCGCCCATCGGCGAGCGTGAGGCCGGCGGTGAGCTGAACATCGTACGGGAAAAT
>JAYTML010000679.1:0-2402 GCA_043728655.1 Chthoniobacter sp.
AGCGGCAGCCACCGTGAGGGCGACCACCACGGCCTCTTTTAGGGACGGTGACGGGAGCGAAAAGCCGCCCTTCCCCGGCAGAAAGGACAGTCCGCCGACTGCGATAGCGGGAAGGAGAATGGCGCAGAAAGTTTTCTTCTTCATAACTCCTCTGTAGAAAGCAGCCCTCCTGCCAGTGTCGGAAATTAGTTGGCTCCTTTCCGCCGCCCGGCGACGCTCCCCGGCCATGAAGACCTACTCTGACTTCATCGACCGCATTTTCCTCCAGGATGGGCTCCTCGCGAAGCTCACCCCCAGCGAGCCGCTCAGCTACGACCTGGTCCTCCGCATCCGCGATGCCGATGACGCCAAGCTGAGCGGCGGGAAGGCGGCCGGCGACCCCGCGACTTTCGCGCTCGTGCGCGGCGGCCTGTTCTACGCCATCGACGCGATCCAGGAGGCGCACCCCTTTTTCCAGGATGCGAAAGGCGACCTCGGCGCCTACTGGCACGGCATGGTGCACCGGCGCGAGGGCGACTTTGAAAATGCCCGCTACTGGTTCCGGCGCGCCGGCGTGCTGCCCTGCTTCGCCTCGCTGCACCGGGCTGCGAGCGAGTTTTCCGCCGACATGGCGCGGCAGGCTAACTGGGATCCGTACCTCTTCACCGGCGAGTGCGAGCAGGCGCGCTTCGGCGCGGAGGAAAGCGTGGCGCAGCTCGTGAAGCTCCAGCGCGTGGAGTTCGAGGGGCTCTTTGACTACTCGTGGCGACCTGATGCCACAAAGATATAACCTGAAATGTCGAAGGGATCGTCGCTTGGAGATCACCCCAATCGAATCGTCAGGAGCTGCACGATGAACTATTCTTCCGAGCGATTCTGCGAATCAGAGAGACGCTCCTGCTGTTTAACCGGTGGATTTTTTCGCTGCGGTTTTGCCGTCTCGCGATGTCCGTAGATGGCGACTCCGATAACGCCACCGACGGCCGTTACGATCATCGTAAATCCTGCGGCGGAAACGCCACGCAGCAATAGTATCGCGCCGAGAATGATCATCGACAAAATCACCGTAAAACCGCAGATCGTACCGAGGTTTTGGGAAATGAAGGCGTTGCGTTGGGCGTTAAGGTTGAGCAGGTGGTCGTTTCGTTGCTGGTTCTTAAGCCAGACATGCCGCTCCCCCTGTTCTCGTTGGAACCCCAAAAGGATCGCTTTCTGTGCTTCGGGAGGGAAAGCATTGTATTTTTCGGCAGCAGGCAACTCCACCTCGCTCGCAGGGAACATGATGTTCACCTGCGTATAGTGGTTCTCGAACCTTTGTGGCTCAGGAGTCTTGCCCGGCGATCCGTCGCTCACACGCTCTGTTTTAGATCAAACTCCATTTGGTCGTCGTGCTGAACGCGTTCGATGGCACGCACAAAATCCCGACCGAGCATGCCGAAATCATGGCCGAGCGCTTCCGTCGAATTACGTGCCGGAATCGTGATTCGAAACCCTGGCGGCGGTATCATTCCGGCAGGAGCAAGCACAATGTAACTGGCACCGATTGCAAAATTGCGGAGGAAGCTGTGCATGGGATAGGAGGTTTGGGATGTAAAAGCAGTTCGCATGCGTCGCGCTGATCTGAGCAAAAGATAGGCCAGAT
The DNA here is from genome assembly GCA_043728655.1 of Chthoniobacter sp. Classification (GTDB taxonomy): domain Bacteria; phylum Verrucomicrobiota; class Verrucomicrobiia; order Chthoniobacterales; family Chthoniobacteraceae; genus Chthoniobacter. The sequence goes on from JAYTML010000679.1 coordinate 1,622, forward strand.
TATGCTGCGTCAAGAAAACAAAAAAACGCTCCTTTCGAGAACCGAACGACGACGCGCAGTTCACGCTTAAGAATTTACAGACCGGGGTAAATCCTCCCTGCCGAAGCTGGAGCTTCGGCAGGCGGAAACGGTCATTTTCTCCCGCCAGCACAATCTTCACTTTGCGGGGTCGGGAACCGTTCTTTCCTGCGTACGGTGGTCAAATCCGCACCGGCCACGCGGGGTGGTGGACGATCAGCTTTAGCGCGCGGTCGAGCAGCGTCTTGCCCGGTTCCATGCGATGCCAGGGCGACGCGCCGGACGGGTGCGGGAGCGGCACGATGTCGAATGCGTGCCCGCGAAAGGTGACGGGCAGCTTTTTTCCGATGACGTCTGTGAGCTTGTCAAAGGCGATGAACTGCTGGATGGCGAGCTTGCCGATCGGGAGGACGAGCGCGGGGCGCAAAAGGGCGATCTCGGCCTCCAGCCAGCCGGCGCACTGCACGATCTCGCCCGCGTCCGGCACGCGGTCGCCGCCGGCGGCGTTCTTGCCGGGAAAGCAGCGGCACACCGCGGCCATGTAGATCGTCTCGCGAAACTCCGCCTCGCTCATCCCGCACGCGCGGTGGAACCAGCCGAAAAGCGTCTTGCCGGCCGTCCATGCGAAGGGCCGCCCGAGCACGGGCTCCTTGGTTCCCGGCGCCTGTCCGACCGAGATCACCCGGCTGAGGATCGCGCCGCCGGAGACCGCCGGGCGATGCATCTTCGGGCACCGCGTGCAGGCGCGGAGGCGTGTGACGAG
>JAYTML010000680.1:0-3236 GCA_043728655.1 Chthoniobacter sp.
CTTTTCCCAATGGCCAGACATTCCGCCGACCGTGCCGACGCCCTGATCGAGGCGCTGCCTTACATCCAGAAATTCCGCGGCGAACTTTTCGTCATCAAATACGGCGGCAGCGCGATGGAGGACGAGCAGGTCGTCGAGCGCTTCCTGCGCGATGTGGTGTTTCTCGAAGCCGTCGGCATCAATCCCGTGCTGATTCATGGCGGCGGAAAGGCGATCACGCAGCGGATGCGCGTCGAGGGGCAGAAGGCGAAATTCGTCAACGGCCTGCGTGTCACCGATGCGCAGTCGATCCGCATCGTCGAGGAGGTGCTGGACGGCATCATCAATCCCGGCATCGTCAAGCAACTCAACGGGCTCGGCGGCCGGGCTGTGGGCATTCACGGCAAGCGGGTGCTGGTCGGCAAGAAGCTGCCGCCGCAGACGGAGGGAAAGGCGACGGCGGTCGATCTCGGTTTCGTGGGCGAGGTCGTGGACGTGCGGCTGGATGAAATCCTCGCCGCCATCGGGCGCGAGCATGTGCCTGTCATTTCGCCGCTCGCCCGGGACGCGGACGGTGTGGTGCTGAATATCAATGCCGACATCGCCGCGGGGAACATCGCGGGCCAGCTCCAGGCGGCGAAGATGATCTACCTCTCGGACGTGCCCGGCATCATGCGCGACCCGATGGACAAGGAGTCGCTGATTCCCTCGGTGAACGCGCAGAAGATCGAGCAGCTCATCGAGGAGGAGATCATCGTCGGCGGGATGATCCCGAAGGTGGACAGCGCCCTGCACGCGCTCGCGCAGGGGGTGAAAAAGGTCCACTTCATTGACGGGCGCACGCCGCACTCGCTGCTCGTGGAGATTTTCACGAACACCGGAATCGGCACCGAGATCGTGCCGTAGCCGGGGCGGGGCCTTCAGCGTCAGCTCACCGCCACGAGCACGATGCCGGCGCTGATGAGGGCGACGCCGGCCCAGAGCTGCGGGGTGATTTTTTCGCGGAAACAGAAGCCGGCGGCGGCGAGGAGGAGCACGCGGGTGAGCGCCTCGAAGGGGTAGAGCTGGCTGAGCGCGGCTTTCGGAAGGAGGCCCATCCAGAGGAAAAAGCCGAGCGCCATGACGGCGATGCCGGCCCCGAGCGCGAGCCATGCACGGCCGCGCGCGTGGTGCCAGAGGCCGCCCATGGCGTGCTTGAAAAAGAGCTGCCCGGCGAGGTTGCACGCCTCGGCGAGGGCGACGAGGGCAAAGATGGCGCCGGTCACAGCCTCTCCTCCACGGCTGCCGCGGGCCGCGCGCTGAGCACGACGCCCGCGAGGACGAGCGCGATGCCCGCCCAGCGGAGCGGCGAGATGCTTTCGCCCAGCCAGCCCCAGCAGCCGAGCGGGACGAGCACATGGGTGGCTCCGGTGAGATTGAACGCGACGCTGAGCGGCACCGTGCGCAGGGCGGAGAGCCATGTGACGAGGCTGGCGATCATGGCGATGATGCCGAGCCAGACCCAGCCGGAGAGGAGCGCGGCGAAATTGAACGTGGTGTCCGCCTCGTCGCCCGCGCCGCGTTTCAGCAGGAGCTGGGCGACGGCGGAGAGGAGGATGCTGACCGCGAGTGCGGTGGACGCGGTGGAAAGCGCGGGTCGGGACATGGAGCGGGCGCTCAGGCGAAGAAAGCGGCGATGCTGGCGACAACCTCGGCCTGCTCGGTTTCGGTGAGTTCCGGGAAAATGGGGAGCGCGAGCGTCTCGCGGGCGGCGCGCTCGGACTCGGGGAAGTCGCCCGCTTTATACCCCAGATAGGCAAAGCACTCCTGCTGGTGCAGCGGCAGCGGGTAGTAGATCTCGGTGCCGATGCCGGCGGCGGTGAGGTGCGCGCGGAGGGCGTCGCGGTGCGGGGTGCGGAGGATGAACTGATTGTAGATGTGATGCAGCTCGCCCGCGGGCCAGCTCTCGACGGGCAGCGTGAGGTGCGCGGGCAGGCCGGCGCGCTCCATTTCGCGGCGGTAAAAGGCGGCGCGGGCGCGGCGTCCGGTGCTCCAGGTGTCGAGGTGCGGGAGCTTGATGTGGAGGACGGCGGACTGGAGCGCGTCGATGCGGAAGTTGCCGCCGATGAGCGGGTGGAAGTAGCGGGGCTCCATGCCGTGATTGCGCAGGGCGCGCATCTTTGCGGCGAGGGCGTCGTCGTGGCAGACGACCATGCCGGCGTCGCCGAAAGCGCCGAGATTTTTGGTCGGGTAAAAGGAGAACCACCCGGCCTGGCCGAGCGTGCCGGCGTGGCCGAGCGGATGCCGCGCGCCGAGGGCCTGGGCGGCGTCCTCGAGCACGGGGATGCCGTGCGCTTTGCCTAGGGCGAGGATCGGCCCCATGTCCGCGCACTGTCCGAAAAGGTGGACGGGGATGATGGCCCTGGCCTGCGGATGCTGTGCCAGCGCCGCTTCGAGGGCGGGGAGGGAGATGTTGAAAGTGGCGGGGTCGATGTCCACGAAGACGGGCCGCGCGCCGAGGCGGGCGACGCAGCCGGCGGTGGCGAAAAAGGTGTAGGGCGTGGTCAGCACCACGTCGCCGGGACCGATGCCGAGCGCCATGAGGAGGAGAAGCTGGGCATCCGTGCCGCTGGAGCAGCCGATGGCGTGCGGGACGCCGCAGTACTCGGCTACGGCCTTTTCAAACGCCTCGGTGCGCGGGCCGAGGATGAGCGCCTGGGAGTCGGCCACCTCCTCCATGGCGGCGAGGAACTGGGCTTTGAGCGGCGCGTACTGGCGGCGGAGATCGAGGAGCGGGACGGACATCGCGGAAAAATGCGCGGAGGAGCGGGGCGGTGTCGAGTGCGACGTGGGGCGGGCGTCGGGAGGACGCTGCGCGTGTGTGGCCTGCCACCTGTCACTTGACCCGCGCCACATGCGGCGCGCAAAGTGCGCGGCATGAAACGTCTCCTCCCGCTGCTTCTCGTCCCCGTTTTTGCGCTGACCGCCGGCGCGGCCGATCCCGTGCTCATCGGCAAGATCCTGCGCCTCGATCCCGCGCTCGACGCCATCCTCCCGCCGGATGCGGAGGTGGAGAAAGTGGCGCAGGGTTTTCGCTGGTCGGAGGGGCCGGTTTGGAAGGACGGAGCGGTCCTTTTTTCCGACGTGCCGGAAAACACGATCTTCCAATGGACGCCGGGCGAAAGCGCCGCGCGCGTCTTTCTCAAGCCGAGCGGCGGCATGGAGTCCACGCCGGAGTTCCGCGAGCCGGGCTCGAACGGACTGGCGCGAGACCCGGA
>JAYTML010000681.1:0-3585 GCA_043728655.1 Chthoniobacter sp.
AGCTTGCGAAAAACCGCGCGGATTTCCTGAATTGTCAGCGTCGGCTCCTCAAAGTCCAGATAGACGATGTCGTGATTGCTATCGACCTTGTAACGCAGCCCCGCCACGGCCTCGAACTCATGGTCGAGTTCCAGGATTTTCTCCACTTGGCGGACACCGGCTGCGTAAATTTCGACCTCAATCATATATTTACTTTGTAACGACGCACTAACCGTAAAGTTGCATGAGACACAATGCCAACGACAATTTTCCGAAATCCGCTGCACCACGGCAACCCATAGACCGCGTGCGCCGCGCGCCCGCTCCCGAAGCGCGCTTGCCGTGCCAGTAGAAGTCTGACACTTTCCCGCATCCGCGCACAATGGAACCGCCCACTCCTCGTCGTCCCATCCCGCCACAGGGCGCCAAACCCGTCCGGCGCCCGGTCGTCGCCTCCCATGCACCTCCACTGCGCGTAAAGAAGCGCTGGGACACGCTCGAAATCTGCCTCTGGCTGGCGATATTGGCCGCAGGTGGCGGGTTCGCGTATTACCGCCTCCATCCGCACCCGGTCGCGCAGGTCGAGCAATCCGCAGTCGCAGAAAAGCCAGCCGCGGAAAACCCGCCCGTCGCCGCACCGATCCCAGCGGCCACCCCTGCTCCCGCCCCCGCCATCGCCGTCGCCCCGGAGATGCCGTCCAAGGAAACCGCGCCTCGCGAAGAACCGGCCCGTCCTTCACCCGCCGCAACGCGTCCCCCCGTGGCGGTGGACTCCGCGCAGCCGCTCGTCCTCGATGAAACCGCCGGCAAAAAACCGGAGAATCTCGCCCGCTCCCAGGCCGCGCTCGATACGGCGCTCTCCACCGGGAAGTGGAACGACTACGTTGAACTCCTCGACCGCGCCCTCGCCACCGAATTGAAGAAGTCCTTCGGCTTCCGCGCGCCCGCCGACTACGACCGCTTCCTCGCCAATCCGCTCTTTGCGAATGCACTCGTCCAGCGCACCACGCTCCGCCGGCTTTCCAGCGCCGCCCTCGCCGGCCTGACCAGCGATACGGCGCACCACGAATTCGCCCAGTGGCTCCTCACCACGCCGGAGGCGATGCAGTCCCTGCTCCTCGCCATCAAGCCCGACGACGACGACGCCGAAGCGCTTCGCGTCTGGGCAGGCCTCGCCTCCGAGGATCCCGAGGCACGCACCAAATACCGCGAGCTGGCAGTCGCCTGCGCCCTCGTTTTCGACAAGCCTTTCACCCCCCAATGGAACGGCGAGCGCCTCCAGATCCCGGCCGGCCTGCGCTACGACTACTACAAGCAGCACAACGAAAAAGGCGACCTCGCCACCCGCATCCACCGCATGGCCGCCGCCGATCTCGTCTGGGTCGTCTGCGCGCCGGTCCCCATCTCCGAGATGGAGTGGACGCTGAAAAAACTCCGCCTTCGCCAGAAAAACTGGGGCTCCGCGTACGAGATGGTGAAGTACGACATGGAAAAGGCCGTCACCGGCAAGATGAAGAAGCCCTACGAGAGCTACACCTTCGCCGAGATCCTCGACAAAGGCGGCATCTGCGGAGACCGCGCATACTTCGCCGCCAATACCGCGCGCTCGGCCGGCATCCCCGCCGTGGTCCTCGGCGGCGACGGCCAGCGCGGCCCGCACGCGTGGATCGGCTACCAGTCCGACGAAGGCGAGTGGTCCTTCAACGGGCGCATGGCGGGCTACAGCGCCGGGCATGGCAGCGACGCCCAGACCGGCAAAGGCGTCAGCGAGCAGGAGTTCGTCCGCCGCGGCGACAAGCGCGAGTCCTCCTCCACAGTGCTGGCAAAAGCGCACCGCTTCCTCTGGCTCGCCGCGCTCCACACCACGCTCAAAGACCCGGCCGCCACCGACACCGCGCTCTCATTCGCGCTGCAAACCAGCCCGCATCTCCCCGCCGCGTGGGACGCGAAGATCGACCTCTGGCGCACGGTGCGCAAAGACGCGCCCGTCGAGCAATGGCGCGATCTCGTGACCGACTTCAAGCGCGCCTTTGCCGACGACGCCGAGCAGCTCGCCACCGCCAAAACGATCGAGGAAAACTACGTCTTCAACCGCCAGGACGCGAAGCTCTCGCTCCAGCAGCTCAAGCGCGACACGAAGAAAATCGAGGAACCCCGCGGACGCGACGCCGGCAAACCCGGCGACGCCGGCTTTCTCACCGAGAGCCTCCGCCGTGAATCCGCGCTGCTGCGCAAAGCCGGCACGCCCGACGCCATCCACTCGCTCTACCGCCGCGCGCTTGAGGATCACGCGAAGGACGTGGCCGTCTTCAAGGCGCTTGCGAATGATTACTTCGCCGCCTTTCCCGCCGCGCCGGAAGACCAGCGGAAGGCCGTCCGCCAGATCGAGACCCAGTTTGAGCGCCGCGTCGATACCAAGGGCGGCGGCGACTTCTTCGACGTGACGAGCGCGAACAGCGTCCGCGCGCTCCTCGTGCGGATGTTTCGCGACATCGGCGATGAAAAGCACGCCCTCGCGCTGGAAAAGAAGAGCGAAAAGGTCGGGGAAAAGGCGAAGCGCACGGCCCTTTAGGAGAGTGTGAAATAAAGTCGGGAATCCGGGCGCCATCACGCGGAGCCAAGCGCTCCTGCGCGCCCCGCATGGCGCTCCTGCGCCAGAACGCTCCGCAGACTTACTTCACGGTCCATAACGCCGGGCCACACGCACGCCGCTGCCGCCCGCCGGTCCGCGCGGATTTACAAACGCGCGCGCGAACCGGATTGTCTCCGCGAAACGCCGCCACACCTTTTCATGCACGCCGTCACCTTTCTCCAGGATCTCGCCATCGTCATGATCGTCGCCGCGATCGTGACGGTCGTGTTCCGCCAGCTCCGGCAGCCGGTCGTGCTCGGCTACATCCTCGCGGGCGTCATCATCGGGCCGCACACCCCGCCCTTTCCGCTCATCGCCGAGGCGGAGACGATCAAGACGCTCTCCGAGCTCGGCGTCATCTTCCTCATGTTTTCGCTCGGGCTGGAGTTCAGCCTGCGCAAGCTCCACGCGGTCGGCGCCACCGCGTTCATCGCCGCGTCCTTCGCCATCGTCCTGATGATCGGCGTCGGCTACAATCTCGGGCGCGTCTTTGGCTGGAAGCCGATGGACTGCATCTTCCTCGGCGCGATCCTCTCCATTTCCTCGACCACGATCATCGTGAAGGCGCTCGAGGAACTCGGAAAAACCAAGGAGCTTTTCGCCCGCCTCATCTTCGGCATCCTCATCGTCGAGGACATCCTCGCGATCCTGATGATCGCGCTGCTCTCCGGCTTCGCCACCACCGGCTCGCTCGCGTGGCAGGACATCGGGCGCACCGTTTTGCAGCTCAGCGCATTCCTCGGCGCGCTCCTCGTCGGCGGACTCATCTTCGTCCCGCGGCTGCTCGACTACGTCGCGAAATTCAAAAGCAACGAGGTGCTCCTCGTGACCGTCGTCGGGCTGTGCTTCGGCGTTTCGCTCCTCGCGGTCAGGCTCGGCTACAGCGTGGCGCTCGGCGCTTTCCTCATCGGCGCGATCATCGCCGAGGCGCGGCAGATCGCGAAAATCGAGGCCCTCACCCACCCGGTGCGCGA
>JAYTML010000682.1:0-7848 GCA_043728655.1 Chthoniobacter sp.
CATTTCAACCTCAGCACCGCGCTCGGCAACAACGCCCGCGCCGTCGATCTCCCCATCGCCGGCCTGCTCAGCGACCTGCGCGCGCGCGGCCTGCTGAAAGACACGCTCGTCGTCTGGGCCGGCGAGTTTGGCCGCACCCCGCACGCCCAGGGCGGCGACGGGCGCGACCACAATAACAAGGCCTTCACCGTCTGGATGGCGGGCGGCGGCGTGCGCGGCGGCCTCAGCTACGGCCAGACGGACGACTACGGCTACGAGGCGGTCGAAAACAAAGTCCAGATTCACGATCTCCACGCCACCCTGCTCGCACTGCTCGGCCTCGATCACGAAAAGCTGACCTACCGCTATGCCGGACGCGATTTCCGCCTGACCGATGTGCATGGCGATGTCGTGAAGGCGATCATGGCGTGATGCCGTGAATATTCCCGCAACTCTGCCGTCCGAGTGCCGTTGAAATCGCTGCATGCGCGACCCGTCGTGTGACGAATCCCGCACCGCGCACACAAAACCAAACAGTCAGACACCATCCACAATATGAAATCACTCGCTACGATCGTCGCCGCGCTCACGCTCGGCTCCTTCGCCATCGCCGCCGACGAAAAACCCGCAGCGCCCGCCGGCGACAAACCCCGCATGAGCCCGGAAGACGTGTTCAAAAAACTCGACGCCGACAACAGCGGCGACGTCAGCCTCACAGAATTCAAGGCCGGCCCGCGCGGGCAGAAGGATCCGGCGAAAGCCGAGGAACAGTACAAGAAGCTCGATGCCGACAATAACGGCAAGCTGACGGTCGAAGAATTCAAGGCCGGACGGCGCGGCGGCCCCGGCGGCCCCGGCGGCGAGCGCAAAGGCAAGAAGGGCGACGCCCCGGCCCCGAAGTAATCCCCGTCTCTGAGCGCCAATGGCGCTCCTGACCACTCCACGCCCAACGTCCGGCTTTGCCAGGCGTTGGGCGTTTGGTTTTGCCGGGACCGGCGTGCCGCGCGGCCTACTTCTTGTCCTCGTCCAGCTTCACCATCACCGCGGCATACATCTCGGCATACATCTCTGCGTTCGTGCGCAGGACTTCCTTCGCGGCGTCGCGGCCCTGGGCGAGCTGGGTACCTTTATAGCTGAGCCAGCTCCCGCGTTTCTCGACGATCCCCTTTTCGAGCGCCAGATCGAGAAGCGAGCCGGTGAGCGAGATTCCTTCGTTGTACATGATGTCGAACTCGGCCTCGGTGAACGGCGGCGCGACTTTGTTCTTCACGATCTTCACCTTCGTCCGGTTGCCCGTCACCACGCCGTCGCCCTGCTTGATCGCGCCGATGCGGCGGATGTCCACGCGCACGCTGGAGTAAAATTTCAGCGCCTTGCCGCCGGGCGTCGTCTCGGGATTGCCAAACATCACGCCGATCTTTTCGCGGATCTGATTCGTGAAAACGCAGATCGTCCGCGCCTTGGAAATGAGCGCCGTCAGCTTGCGCATCGCCGCGCTCATCAGCCGGGCCTGCGCGCCGACGGTCGAGTCGCCGATCTCGCCTTCGAGCTCCTGCTTCGTGACGAGCGCGGCCACGGAATCAAGCACGATGACGTCGAGCGCGTTCGAGCGCACGAGCGTCTCGACGATGCGCAGCGCCTCCTCGCCGGAGCTGGGCTGCGAGACGAGCAGATCGTCGAGATTCACGCCGAGCTTTTTCGCGTACTGCGGATCGAGCGCGTGCTCCACGTCGATGAAGGCCGCCAGCCCGCCGAGCCGCTGCGCCTGCGCGATCAGCGTCAGCGTCAGCGTGGTCTTGCCCGACGACTCCGGCCCAAAAACCTCCACGATGCGCCCGCGCGGAAAGCCGCCCACGCCGAGCGCGCGGTCAATGAGGATGTTGCCGGTGGGGATGACCTCGACGTCCATTTGCGTCGAGTCGCCCAGCCGCATGATCGCGCCGTCGCCGAAATCCTTGGCAATCTGCTGAATGGCGAGGTCGAGATTTTTGTTCCGGGCGATGGTAACTTTGCTTTCTTCCTTGAGTTCGGCTGGCATGACGATGGGTTTCCTTTTTAAAAAATGCTGGCGGCCAAAGTAGGGGCGGCTTCCCGGCGTGAGAAGCCAAAACCCGCGCTCCGCGAAAGAACCGGCGCGCAAAAAGTGAATGGTCTTTTTTCCTCGCGTTCGCAGAGGCGCACCCCTTGTCTTGGCGCCGACTTTTTTACCTCATGGAGACCAACCTTCCCTCGGACGAACCCTCGCCCGAAACCCTGTCCGAACCGACGCCCTCACCCGCCGTGGAGCCTGCTCCCGAGCTCCCGTTTGATGAGGAAAGACCGCACGAGACACCGGCTGACGCCGGAGCCGACGCGCCGACGGCCGACCCCGCTCCCTCCGACGAGCTGACGCAACTTGCCGAGGCATCGCAAAAGGCGCGGCTTTCCCCTGCGGACGAGGAGCGGATGACCGCGCTGCTAAAGGAGGCGCTGCTCGCCGGCCGCGCTGGCGTAGCGCGGGCCGTGGACGCGCTGCCTAAAGTGCCGTGGATCGTGGGGGTGCGCGCGATCGAGCAGGTCTGGCTGGAACTCACGGCGGGCTTTCGCACCCAGCTGCTTGCCGGGCTAGGCAAGGATGAGACCGACGCCGCACGCCGCATGCGCCTGAGCGTGGCGCGCGCGCTTTTCAAAGTGGACGCGCCCGTGACGCTGAAGGTGGCCGTGGCCGTGGCGAGAGAGATGCGCGACAAGGATTCTGGCGCGCTCGCGCCAAAGCATGCGCAGATTTTTTCCAATGTCTTCGTCGGACGCGCAAAACCGTGGGTTGCCCAGCTCGGGCTGGCCGATCTGAAGCCCGCCGAGGCCGATGTGCTGGTGCATTGCGCGGTAATGTCGGTGTTCACGATCCCTCATCCCCCGGTCACTCAGCTCGGCATGCTCAAGTGGGCGCAGGAAAACGGGCGGCTCGGAAAGCTGCAGGAGGAGGCGCTGGAGGCGGTCAAGAAAGGCGTGGCCCGCTGGAGCGGCAGATGGCAGAGCGCCCTGCGCAAGGAAATAGCCGACCTGCCGGAGGAGATCGCGGCCGCCCTGAAGCCGGCCGACGCCGAACCCGCTCCCGAAGGCGATCCGCGGCCCGAGGGCGATTCGGATGCGCACAGAGATTCCACCGAAGACGCCGACCGCCGGCACCAAGCCCGGGACGAGGACGAAGACGATGACCGCGAGACGGGCGGCGAATCCCCAGCGCCGGCGAGAAAGGAACGCCCGGTCTATGAGCCGCGCCCGCAGAAGCCCTCGCAGCCGCAGGAACCGCGGCGGGATCGCGAAGGCCAGCGGGAGCGCCCGGTCTATGAGCCGCGCAATGCAGGGAGCGGCGGCGGCGGACGTTTCGACCTCCCCTCCACCCTCCGCCAGATCGAGCAGCATGTGCAGGGGCTTCGCAATGAGCTCGCCGCCGCACAGTCGAAATCGCGCCTGCGGGACGATGACCGCCGCCCACGCCGGCCTGAGAATGCCGGCCCGATCATCGAGGGCGAACCGACTCCCGAGGAGCTCGCCCGGCTCAACCTGCAGCTCGAAGCCCGCAATGCCGAGCTGCAGAGCCAGATCGCGGATCTCACCCAGCACAGCGAAGACCTCGCCACCAGCACCGGCGCGATGTCCGGCGAGCCCGTGACGGACACCGGCGCCCAGCTCCGCACGCTGCTCGCGCTCAAGCTCCAGGAGGATTACGCGGATTTCCTCGCGCTGGAAAAGGAGTCGAACGACCTCGTCGTGCAGCAGCACTACAAAGGCCTGATCCGCCACGTCTTTGAAGTCCTCCAGCAGCTCGAGGTCCCGCTGAAGGCGGAGTAGCCGCGGGCGCCTGATGCACGAAAAACCCCCGGCCTCAAAAAGAAGCCGGGGGTTTCGGGAAACTTTCCGCTCGCGCTTACTTCACCTCTTCCGGCTTCGGCGCGTCTTTCACGGCGTCGGCAGCTTTGTCCGCGGCGTCTTTGGCGGCGTCCTTGGTCGCATCGACAGCCTTGTCGGCAGCGTCTTTGGCGGCATCCGCAGCCTTCTCGATCGCAGCGCCGGCAGCAGGTGCCGCCTCTTTCGCAGCTTCCTTGGCCTCTTCGATCTTGGTCGCCGCGCCGGCCTTGGCCTCCTCGGCCTTGGCATCGACCATTTCTTTCGCGTCATCGATCTTCTCGGAAGTGGTGGAGCTCTTTGGCTCGCAGGCCGCGAAACCGAGGGCGGTGACGGCGACGAGCGCAAACATGGGGTTCATTTTCATGGGTTTTATGGGAATTAAGGGTTGTTGGTCTTCTAATGCTGTCCTTTTGACCGCACAAATACAGGCTGGCCGTCCGACCGGACCCTGTCAATGGCTGTCGATTACGATGACCACCCCCGCGCGCATTACTTAGCGAGCAGTTTTTCGAGGAGCGAGTTCATGCGCGCGAGCATCGCGCGCGGGTCGTCGAGGAGACCGGCGGCGACGAGGGCGTTGTCGAAAATCTGCTCGCTGACTTCGCCGGCGAGCGGCGCGTCGGTGTGGCGGATTTTTTCGAGCTGCGCGAGCATCGGGTGGCCGGGGTTGATCTCGAGGTCGGGCTTCGCATCGAGGCTGGGGCCGCCTTCGCGGTTCATCATCTTCATCACGCGGCGCATGCTGGAGGTGAGGTGGGCGTCGCTGTCCACCACGACCGCCGGGCTGCCGGTCAGCCGCTTCGACACGCGCACCTCGCCCACGCGGTCGCCGAGCTTTTCCTTTACAAAATTCGCGAGCATCCGCGCCTCGTCGTCGCTCATGGCGTGGGTCTTTTCGCCGTCGAGCTTGAGGTCGGCCTTCTCCGCAGCGATCAGCCGCTTTTTGTCGAACTCCCTCAGATTCTCCATCACGAACTCATCCTGCGGCGCGTAAAGGAAGATCACCTCGAATTTCTTCTCGCGGAAGATCTCGAAATACGGGCTCGCCTCCGCCGCCTCGCGGTTCGGCGCTAGCAGATAGTAGATCTCCTTTTGCTCCTCCGGCATGCGGCTCACGTAGTCCGGCAGCGAGGTGGTCTTCCCCTTTTCCGTGTGCGACGACTCCGCGCGCAGCAGCTTCGCCAGCGACTCGCGGTGCGAGTAGTCGTTGGCCACGCCCTCCTTGAGGCAGTGCCCGTGCTCGGCGAAAAACCTGTCGTATTTCTCAGGGTCCGTCCTGGCCTCTTCGTCGAGCCACTTGAGCACGCGTTTGGTCAGCACCTCGTTGATTTTCCGCAGCAGCGCCGAGTCCTGCATCGTCTCGCGCGAGATATTCAGCGGGATGTCCTCGCTATCGACCACGCCTTTCATAAACCGCAGCCACTCCGGGAAAAGCCCCTTCGCCTTCGATGAAATGAGCACCTTTTTGCAGTAGAGGTTCACCTCGCTCTCGCTTCGCGCCATCGTCAGTTGCTCGTAGCTTTTCGACGGGACGAAAAGGAGGGCGCGGATGGCGAGCGGCGCGTCGGCGGAAAAATGCAGCCGGTACTGCGGCGGCTCGGAGTCGTGCCCCACGTAGCGGTAAAACTCCGCGTATTCCTCGTCGGTGATCTCACTCTTGTTCTTCGTCCAGAGCGCCTGGACGGTGTTCACCGCCGCGCCGTTCAGCTCGATGGGGAACTGCACGAAATTCGAGTAGTGCCTGATGATCTGCTCGATGCGCGAGGCCTGTGAAAACTCAGCCTCCCGGAGCTGCAGCACGATCTTTGTCCCGCGCGAAAGCGCCTCCGCCGGCTCGATCTCATAGCCCGTGCGCCCGTCGCTCGTCCACATCCAGCCTGACTCGCCGGGCTGATACGACCGCGTGAAAACCGTCACCTTTTCCGCCACCATGAACGCCGCGTAAAACCCCACGCCGAACTGCCCGATGAGCTGCGCGTCGTCCTTGCTCGCCTTGAGCTGTTCGAGGAAAGCCTTCGACCCCGAGTGCGCGATCGTGCCGAGATTGTCGATCAGTTCGCCATGCGTCATGCCGAGACCGGCGTCGGTGAAGGTGATCGTCTTCGCCTGGTCGTCCGTCGCCACGCTGATGGCGATCGGCGCTTCCGGCTCGAAGACCTCCGCGCCCGAGGTCTGGAGAAACTTCAGTTTCTCGCTGGCGTCCGCCGCGTTCGAGATCAGCTCGCGGACGAAGATCTCCTTGTCGGTGTAAAGCGAGTGGATGACCAGATCGAGCAATTGCGCGATCTCGGCCTGGAAGACGTGTTTTTCGGTCGTGGACATAGGGGGCGGAATCTACAAACACCGCTTGCACGCACGCAAGAGCCGGGCACTTTCCGGCCCTTAAAATCTTTTCCAGCCGCCGCGTCTGAATGGGGTGCCACCGCGTATCGCCAAGGAGGCAGTCCTGAAAAGCGACCCCTTTCAATCCACCCCATGATCGACGAACCGCTTCAGGAACAGGCCGCCCTTTACGCTGCGGGAGCTATGTCCGCCGCCGAGCGGGAGCATTTCGAGCTGATCCTGGAGTTTCACACCGAACTCCGCGCGCTCGTGACCGGGCTGGAGGAAGTCACGGCGGCGGCGACCCTCGCCACGCTCCCGGCCGGCACCCCGCCTCCCTCCCCCGCCCTGCGCGCCCGGCTCCTCGGGATGCTCGACGACCGCGCGCAGCAGACCGCTGACGAGGGTTTCGTGATGACCACGCCGGAAGGCCTCGTGCAATGGGTCAACCCCGCATTCACCGCCATGTGCGGCTACGAGGTCGATGAGTTGCGCGGGAAAAAGCTCGGCCCGATCCTGCAAGGCGCGCAGACCGACCGCGCCGCCGCCGAGCGCATGCGCCGCGCCGTCCACGAATACCGTCCGTGCGTGGAGACGATCCTGAACTACCACAAAGACGGACGGCCCTACTGGGTCGAGATCGCCATCACCCCCATCCCCGACGAGGCCGGCGCGCCCCGCTGGATGGTCGCCCGCGAGCGCGAGGTGAAGGACCGGACTATCGCGGCGTAGTAGGCAGTTTGCCGGTTTCGCGGATTGATGGATTGCGTTTGCGAGCGGCGCTGAGCAAAGCTCCGCACCCACTCATCCCGCAACCCAACACCCCACTCCACCAACCCCATGGGACGCCAATGGCTCCAAGCTAAACGTGAAGTCGCCGGCCTGAAAAAAGGCCAGATGGTCGGCAAAATGGTCAAAGAAATCATGGTCGCCGCCAAACTCGGCGGCCCCGAGCCGGATGCCAACGCGCGCCTTTTCGCCGCCGTGGAAAAGGCCCGGCGGGCGAGCGTGACGCGCGATGTCATCGAGCGCGCAATCAAGAAGGGCGCAGGCATCGGCCCTGAGAAGCTCATGATGGATCACATCGTTTTCGAGGGCTACACGCCGCACAAGGTGCCGGTCATCGTGGAAGTGATGACCGATAACAACAACCGCACCGCGCCGGAAATGCGGCTGCTTTTCAAGAGGGGCCAGCTCGGAGCACCGGGCTCGAACAAATTCCTCTTCGACCACGTCGGCCTCGTCGAAGCCCACCACCCGGCTGCGGCGGTGGACACCGAGGGCGCGGCCATCGAGGCCGGCGCGCAGAACGTCGAGCCGCTCTCCCACGCGGAGAATGACGACATCCCCGAGGGTGTGACCGGCGCGCGGTTCATCGCCGAGCGTACCGACCTCCACACCGTCTCGCAGTGGCTGGCGAAAAACGGCTGGACCGTAGTGACCAGCGAGCTCGGCTACGTGGCGAAAAACTTCCCCGACCTCACCGACGAGCAGCGCGCCGAAGTCGGCGAATTCCTCCACGCCCTGGACGACAACGACGACGTCCACCGCGTCTGGGCCGCGCTGAAGTAGAGCCGCCCCGCCCTACGCCGCCACCGCCACGCGGCGCAGCTTGCCGACCACCTTCGGCAGCACGTCCAGCGCCGTCTCCACCTC
>JAYTML010000683.1:0-4319 GCA_043728655.1 Chthoniobacter sp.
TCATTTTACCCAACCACTCCGAACCTAAATCCGCACCCATGACCAAACCCCCACTCGCCACCACGATATCCTCCCTGCTGGTTGCTTCGATGATCATCACGCCAACCCTTTCGTTCGCCGCCGGCGGCGTGCAGGGCGCTGCGGAACGCGAGTTGATGCGCCGGCAGAATTACGAAGATCGCGGAAAGGAAATGCTCGAGAATGGCGACCGGGCAATGAAGGTCCGCGACTATGAGAAGGCGACCGCCTATTACAAGCAGGCCTGCGATTTCATCCCCGACTCCCCAAACACAAAGGGCCTCCGCAGGGATGCGCTTGATGGATTCTGCGATGCGAGCTGCAAACTGGCGGAGCAGCGGATCAGCGAGGGACGATACGCAGACGCGGAGAACACCCTTCGGATTGTCACTGACGAGCGCTACAATCCGCGCTGCAAGCAGGCCGTCCTGATCCTCGCCCACCTCGAAGATCCGGAATACTACAACCGCACCATCGGGCCGGCATTCCGCGGCAATGTGGAAAAAGTGAAGCAGCTCTTCATCGATGCGAAGGGCTATTACGACACCGCCCGTTACGACCTCGCGTTCAAACGCTGCGAGCAGATTCTAAATATCGATCCCTACAACAAGTCCGCACGGGCTTTGGAAGAACAGATCAACCGCGCCAAAAGCGACTTCCATATCTCAAGCTACAATGAAACCCGCTCGCGGGCGATCGAGAGAGTCGACAAGGCGTGGTCCAATCCGGTCCGGCGCTTTAGTCTCGATCCGAACATCGGCCTGATCGTTGAGCCCTCCAAGGATCCGTCGAACATCGCGCGGATTCAGCGGAAGCTGGAGCGCATCATCATTCCAAAGCTCGAATTCAAGGAGGCCACGATCCGCGAGGCTGTGGACTACTTGAAGAAGAAGAGCATCGAGCTCGACCCGGACGAACCGAAGACCGGCGTGAATATCGTGCTTAAGCTCGAGGGTGGCCCGAATATCGGCGTTCCCGATGCCCCCGCCGCCGCGCCAGTGTCCGCCATTCCCGGGCTGGACGCTCCCGCCGCCGCTCCCGCATTTCCGGCAGCTGCTCCGATGGCGATTGGCAATCCAGCGGACGCCCGCATCACCGTCTCGCTATCGAACATTCCGATGATCGAGGCCCTGAAATACGTAACCGGATTGGCCAACCTCAAATTCAAGGTCGAGCCCTACGCAGTCTCCGTGGTGCCAGCGAGCACGAACACCGACATTATGATCACCAAGGAGTGGAAGGTCCGGCCGGATCTGATCCCGCGCTCCCAGGCTGGCGGTGCCGGCGGCGGCGGCGCTTTGGCGGCCCCGGCTTTCGGCGGCGGTGGCGGCGGTGGTGCGGGCGACGCTACCAGAGGTGGCTCAGGCATCGCCGATCGTGAATCTGCCAAAAACTGGCTCATCGCCAATGGCGTCCAGTTCAACGGCCAGTCCTCAGCGGTTTACATCGTCAGCAGCAGCCGCCTGATCGTCCGCAACACTCAGGAGCAGCTCGATCTCATCGATACGATCATCAGCTCCGGCATCAATCCTGGCGGCCCAACCCAAGTCGAGATCGAGGCGAAATTCGTCGAGATTTCCCAGAACAACCTCAAGGAACTCAGCTTCGACTGGCTCCTCGGGCAGTTCAATGCGCCTGCGACAAAGAATGTCTTCCTCGGCGGCGGCACCAGCGGCACCGGCGCGTCCACCAACCCCTTGGATTTCCCATTCGTTGCCCCAGGCAACGCTCCAGTCGGCACGTCCCCGCTGACAGGGGCCAATCGCAGCGGAGGAACGGCAATCAGCGCAAACGCCATCGATGCCCTGCTCTTTGGTGCAACGGGCGCGAGCAAACTCGCGCCTGCCTTGGGTGCGCTCTCCGGCGTCTTCACCGATCCCCAATTCCAGGTCGTGATCCGCGCCCTGAACCAGAAAAAGGGCGTCGATCTCCTCTCCGCACCGCGTGTGACGACGAAGAGCGGCCAGCGCGCCGTCATCGAAATCATCCGCGAGTTCAAGTATCCGACCGAATTCGACCCACCCCAGATCCCGCAGAGCGTTGGCGGCAACTTCAATGCCGGCACCGGCGGCGTGGGCGGTCTTCTCGGAGGAACCACTCAAAACTCCTTCCCTGTTACTCCGACCACGCCGACTGCGTTCGAGGTCCGGAATACGGGTGTGACCCTCGAAGTGGAACCAGTCGTCGGACCCGACGGCTACACGATCGATCTCAACCTCGTACCGCAGGTTGTGGAGTTCGAAGGCTTCATCAACTACGGCAGCCCGATCCAGACGACATCCACCAACCCGCTTGGGGTCACAGTGACCAACGTCATCACACCCAACGTGATCAACCAGCCGATCTTCAGCACCCGCAAGGTGACGACCAGCGTCAGCATCTTTGACGGCAACACGGTCGTTCTCGGTGGCCTGATGCGCGAAGACGTCCAGAAGGTCGAGGACAAGGTGCCAATTCTCGGGGATATCCCGATCATTGGCCGCCTCTTCCGCTCCAGCGTCGATCAGCACTTGAAGCGCAACCTCGTGATCTTTGTCTCCGCCCGGCTGATGAAGCCCGATGGCGATCCCGTGCGGTTTGATGAGGAGAAAGAGGAGATCATCGAGACGCTCGCTCCGCCGGATCTCGGGATTTCCGACCTCCCGCTGATGTCGAAGTAAGGGGCCCGTGCCCGTCCTCGGCGTCACCGGCGGCATTGCCACCGGAAAATCGTCATTCGCCAGCCTGTTGCTGCGCTATTTTTCGGCCGAGTTTTTCGATGCGGACCGATGTGCGCACGACCTGCTCGCCAATGATGATGCGACGATCAGGTCGGTTGTAGAAACTTTCGGTGCGGACGTATGCGACGCGTCGGGAAAGCCGGACCGCGCCAGATTGCGCTCGCTGGTCTTCCATGATGAGTCGCGCCGGAGGCAACTCGAACAAATCCTGCATCCGGTCATCCGCCAGCGATGGACGGATCGCGCCGGGGAAATCGCCCGTGAGGGCGCCTGGTACGTCGTGGACATCCCGCTGCTTTTTGAAACACAAACCGAGGCGCACTTTGACAGGATCGTCGTCGTCGCCTGTTCGCCCGCGACACAGCGGCGACGGCTCACGGAGCAGCGCACCCTGAGCGCCGCGCTGGCGGAAATGATCATCACCTCCCAGCTCGATCTCGCGACGAAAATCAACAAAGCCCATCATGTCATCTGGAACGACTCCACCCTCCCCTGTCTCGAACGGCAGGCCCGACTCCTCGCCGACTGGCTCAACCCAGCCCTCGGCTGACGCCCCCGGAGGGAAAGCGGCCGGCGGATCCGATTCCCCGCCCGCACCGACGTCTCCCGCGCAGCTGTGGATCGATGAGCTTCACTCGGAACCACTCGCAGCCCTCGTCGCCCGCGCTGAGACGCTGCGCCTCCGCCTCAATCCGGATCGTACGCGGCACCACCTCGTCTTTGAGCTGCTCAAAGCCTACGCCTCGCGCGGCACGGAACTTTTCGCCGACGGCATCCTCGAGCTCTCGCCGCAAGGCAGCGGCTTCCTCCGCTGGCCGTGCTACAATTTCCGCTCCCTGCCACAGGACGTTTACGTCTCCCAACAGGCCGAACGCCAGTTTGGCCTGCGCAATGGCCACCGCCTCTCCTGCCGCATTCGGACGCCCCGCGACCGGGAGAAATACATGACGCTCGACCGGGTGCTGAGCATCGAGGGCATCCCGGCGGAATCGTGGACGCCGACGAAAGACTTCGAGCATCTGACCGCACTCCACCCGACCGAGCGCATCGTCCTCGAAAACCAGAAGAGCCACTCCATCACCGGCCGCGCCCTCGACATCATCGCCCCGCTCGGCCGCGGCCAGCGCGGACTCATCGTCGCCCCGCCGCGGACCGGCAAGACGATCCTTCTAAAGGACATCGCCCAGTCCATCATCGTCAATTCCCCCGAAACCCACGTCATTCTTCTGCTCGTCGATGAGCGCCCGGAGGAGGTCACCGACTTCCGGCGCAGCGTGAACTGCGAGATCTACTCCTCCACTTTCGACGAAAGCCCCCAGCGCCACACCGCCATCGCCGAGCTCGTCAGCGAGCGGGCGAAACGGCTCGTCGAGCTGCGGCGGCACGTCGTCATCCTGCTCGACTCCATCACCCGCCTCTCGCGCGGCTACAATAACCTCCAGGGAAACCGCGGGCGCACCATGTCCGGCGGCGTCGATTCCAAGGCGCTCGTGAAGCCCAAGAAATTCTTCAGCAGCGCGCGCAATACCGAGGAGGGCGGCAGCCTCACCATCCTCGCCACCTGCCTGATCGAAACCAACA
>JAYTML010000684.1:0-3517 GCA_043728655.1 Chthoniobacter sp.
TGGGGCGGCGACAAGACCTACATCGGGCCCCACGCGATGTGGAGCTTCACGCAGGCGCGCACGTGGCCGCCGCCGGCTCCGGATGCGGCGGAGCATCCCGCGGAGGTGCTGGAAGGCGGGCGCCTGCGCACCGTCAGCCCGCCGTGGGAGGGCTGCGGCGGCGCGCGGATCACGCGGGAATACGGCTTCGACGCGCAGGGCGATTTCGTGATGACGCACACCATCGGCAAGGTGCCCGGCAGCCAGCAGCTCGGGGCGGTGTGGGTGGTCACGCAGACCGTCCCGAGCGATTTCGTTTTCGTCCCGCTGAATCCCGAGAGTCCGTACAAGGACAACTTTTTCTGGTTCTCCTTCGGTGGACCGAAGGAAAAAAAGGGCGCGCGGGCCTTGTCGCCGTCGCTCCTGAAAATCCAGCCGGTGACGGGCGAAATATTCAAGCTCGGCGCCAACCCGAAGCAGCCCGCGCTCGCGACGGTCAAGGACGGCATCGCCTTTGTGCAGCGCGCCGACCCGCAGGACGGGCAGTATCCCGACGGCGCGGACGGCGCCGGGCTGTCCGTCGAGGTCTATCATCACGATCTCCCCGGCCCCGGCGAATACACCGAGCTGGAGCTTCTCTCGCCGCTCCGCCGCCTCGACCAGGGCGCGACGCTGACCACGCGCTGGACGCTCCGCGAGTGGCCCGCCGAGCCGCCGCACGGCGAAGCCAAGGCCGCGGAAAAGCTCCTCGCGCCGTAGCTCGCGGACCCGTTTTGCAGACGCGGAAAGTTCCGCCTCGTCATTCACCGGGGTGGCAACATTCTACCCGCCCTTTTTCATGCCCCGACCCCGCGCCTCCACCCTCTGGCTCCGCCTCGCCGCGCCGTTCCTGCTCTTCGTCGCCGCCGGCTCCATCGGCATCGCGCTCTGGCTGCACGCGGCGGCACGGCGCGAATCGCAGAGCGTATTTGCCACGCTCGCGCGGACGAATGCCGACTTCATCCACAACGCCCGGCTGCCCGCCAATGAGCGCGTCGCCGAATCCATCGGGCGTGTGCTCGGCATGACCGTGTACTTTCGCCAGGCCTCGTGGGAGATGAGCGCGGGCGAAAGCGGCGCGATGAGCCTGGAAAAGAGCCGTGAGCTCGTGCCGCATCCCACCGGCGCGCTCGCGGCGCACACGGCGCTGCTCGGCGAACTCATGGCCGGCGAGGGAATCGTGCATGCGGGCCCGGACTTCGAGGCCATCGCCGTGCCGATCGAGAAGGACCGCAGCCTCATCCTCGTGCGCCGCGTGGAGCCGGCGATCGGTTTTTTGCTGAAGCCGGAGACGCTGTTCGTGCTCTCGGTTTTCTGGCTTTTCTCCGTCGGCCTCGCGTGGGCGCTGGCCCGCGGGCTCGTGCGCCCGCTGCGCCTGCTCGCCGAGCGGCTGCCGCACATCCAGAGCGACGCCGAGATCTCGCTGCCGGGAGCGGAGCGAAACGACGAGATCGGCCAGGTCGCCCGCGCCTATCTGGAAGCGCGCGGCCAGCTCGCCGAGGAGCGCGCCCTCCGCGAGCGCGCCGAGCGCCTCGCGCTGCTCGGGCGCATGGCTACCGGGCTCGCCCACGAGATCCACAATCCGCTTTCCGCCATCCGCATGCACGCGCAGCTCATCGACTCCGCGGGCGCGGGCGAGCAGGCGGCGGCGCTGCGCGACTCGCTGCCCGTGCTCCTCGGCGAGACGGCGAAAATCGAGGGCCTCGTCAATCAGTGGATGTTCCTCGCGCGCCCCGCGCCGCCGCAGACCGCGCCCGCCGATCTCGGCGAGATCGTGGCGGGAGTCGTCCGCGCGCTCGGCCCGCAGGCGGCGCACGCGCGTGTGGAGATCGTGAATGATCTCCCGCCCGGCCTGCGCGCGAAAGTGGATGCGCGCCGGATTTCGCAGGCCATCGGAAACATCGCCATGAACGCCATCCAAGCCATGCCCGGCGGCGGCACGCTCTCGATCACCGGCTGGCGCGGCGACAGCGTGCGCCTGGTTTTCCGCGACACAGGCGGCGGGTTTTCGCCCAAGGCGCTCGCGCAGCACGCGGAGCTTTTCTATTCCGAAAAGGAAGGCGGCATGGGCATCGGCCTCAGCGTCACGTCGGAAATTCTCAAGGCGCACCTCGGCGCACTCGTCGTGGGAAACGGGCCGGATGGCGGCGCGGTCGTGACGGTGCAGTTGCCGCTGCTTTTGGAAAAATCCGAAATCCGAAATCCGAAATCCGAAAGAAACCTCAAAAGTGTGTAAGTCGAAAAACAGATGGGCCGCGCATCATCCGACAGGCACCGTTTTCCCGATTTCATGCCTTTCGGATTTCCTTCGGATTTCGATATTCGGATTTCGGATTTTTCCCCTCCCATGAACCCCATCCTCATCATCGAAGACGAACACGCCCTCGCCGCCGCGCTCGCGGCGATCTGCCGCCGGCTGGGATGCGAGGCGCGGCTCTGCTCCTCCGGCCAGCAGGGGCTGGATGAGCTCGGGCGCGGCGACTTCGCGCTCGCGGTGCTCGACATCGGCCTGCCGGACATGAGCGGGCTCACCGTGCTGGAGCGGATGCGCGAACGCGCGCCGCAGCTTCCGGCGCTCATCATCACCGCCCACGCGAATCTCGAAAACGCGGTCGCGGCCAAGAAGCTCGGCGCGGCGGCGTATCTCGTGAAGCCGCTCGATCTGCATGAGGTCCAGGAGACGCTCCGCCAGCTCCTCAGCGCCACGCCGCCCGCGCCCGTGCCGCCGGGGGATGCGCTGGCGCTGCTCGTGGGCGCGGCTCCGGCGATGCAGCGGACCTTTGTGGAAATCGCCCACGCCTGCGCGACGGACGCGCCCGTGCTGATCACCGGCCCGACCGGCACGGGCAAGACGCTGACGGCGCGCGTCATCCACGCGAACTGCGAGCGGCGCGATGCGCCATTCGTGACGCTCCACTGCAGCGCGCTGCCGGAGACGCTCCTGGAGAGCGAGCTTTTCGGGCACGAAAAGAACGCCTTCACCGGCGCAGGCATCGCGCGCGCCGGGCACCTGGAGCGCGCGCAGGGCGGCACGCTTTTTCTCGATGAAATCGCTGACATCTCCCCGGCGATCCAGGCGAAGCTGCTGCGCTTCGTCGAGGAGCGCACCTTCACCCGGCTCGGCGGGCGCGAGGATCTGCGCGTCGATCTCCGGCTGATCACCGCGACGAACAAGAACCTCCGCGACGAAGTGCGCGCGGGCCGTTTCCGCGAGGATCTCTACTACCGGCTCCACGTCCTCGAAATCGCCCTGCCCGCGCTCAGCGAGCGGCTCGACGATGTGCCCGCGCTGGCCGCGTCCTTCCTCGCCACGCTCGCACCCGGGCGGAGCGCACAGCTTTCCGCCGCCGCCGCCGGGATCCTCCGCGGCCACACCTGGCCCGGCAATGTGCGCGAGCTGCGCAACGTCCTCGAACACGCCATCGCCGTCTCGAATGGCGGCGTGATCCTCCCGCAGCATCTCCCCCGCGAACTCCGCGAGAACGCCTCACCCGCCTCC
>JAYTML010000685.1:0-1718 GCA_043728655.1 Chthoniobacter sp.
TAGCCGCCGGGCGCGAGGATGCCTTTGGCGTGGCCATTCGCGTCCCAGAGCCGCGTGATGAGATGGTCCTCGCCGATGGCGACTGGCCGCGCGTAGTCCACGCGATCCGGCAGCTTGGTGTGGTTGCCATTCACGAAGTAGATGGATTTTCCATCCGGCGCGAGGGCGAGCCCGTGGACGCCGTGTTCTCCGCCACCGCTGCCGATTTTGAGGAGATGCTCGGCCTTGTCGAACTGGTCGTCGCCATTCGTGTCGCGCAGACGCCAGAGCCCTTTGTCGCTCATCTCATTGTTCATGAGGTAGAGGCTGTTAAATGCGTAGAGCAGGCCGTGCGCGCCGCCGAGCGGCTTGCCAGTGGGTCCGTTGGGCAGCGCGAGCGGCTCGACTTTCACGCCCTCGGTCGTGCCGAGCGGCGGCACGGTCACGCGGAAAAGACCGCCGTATTGGTCGCCGACGATGAGCCGGCCTTTCGCGTCCTCGGTCATGGAAACCCACGAGCCCTGCTCGGCTTTCGGGACGGTGTAGAGGAGTTCCACTTTGAAGCCAGGCGCCACGGTCAGGCTCGACGGCTCGGCAGCGGCACCTCCGCCTCCCTTTCCGGACTTGCCGCCGAGGACATCACCCCAAGGCGCTGAGCCGTATTTTGCGATCACGACGGCGGGCTTGAAATCCGTGCTGTCGCCGTCCGCGGCCTGCCACTCGGCGCTCGTCTCCACGACCTGCTTTTTCCCATCCGCCGTCTCGATCGTGAGCGTGCCGACGATGCCCGCGGCGCCGTCCCGGTTCCGCGCGTCAAAGCGCAGTTCGTTCGCGCCAGCCCTGATCGCCTTGGTGACATCGGCTTTCACGGGCGAGTCCCAGTCCTTGTTCTCCGCCACGGTCTGGCCGTTGAGCACCACCGTCGCCCCGTTGTCGCAGGTCATCGAGAGCGTCGCGGACTTCACGGGACCGGCGACGGTGAATGTCTTCTTGAAGACGGCCTTCGAGTTCGGCTTCGCCGCCTTGCTCGTCCAGACCCACTGCGATTCGGCGAAAGCGGCGAGCGGCAGGGCGAGGCAGAGCGCGGGGACGAAGAGTCGGGAGAGGATGGAGGGTTTCATGGAGTGGAAAGGGACGGGAGCATTGGAGATGGAATGCCAGAGCGTCGAGGACGATCCGCCCGGATTTCGGGCGCCCGTTCCCGACTGCGGCACTCTCCTACAACCGCGCCGCCGCACGGGTCTTCGGACATTTTTCCGCCGATGAATCGGCCTAGCTTCCGGCGGGCTTGATCAGCCGCAGGATCGACTTCGCGGTGACGCAGTTCTTGAAAACCATCTGGAGGTTTTCCGCGTGTCCGTCCTTCTCTTCGTAATAGACGCTCTGCGTATTCGAGACCATGCCGGCCACGTTGCCCGCGGCATCAAAGACCGGCGCGCCGCTCGATCCTTTCGCAAAGTCCGCGGTGATCGACATCATCTCCGTCTTCCGCCGGCTGGGATCGATGAAGTAGCGCGAGACGATGCCCTGCGTGAGGCTGAAAAAGTGGTCATTCGGATGACCGAAGACCGTGACGGGCGCACCGACCGGCGTGTCCGCCGCGAGCGCCACGGCGGCGAAACCCTCGCCCTCGCAGCGGACGATCGCGACATCCGAAGCCTCATCGGCAGCGAGCACCTCGCGCACGGGGGCGAGCCGCCCGTCGCCAGTCAGCACGACGAAGGTTTCCTTATCCGCAC
>JAYTML010000686.1:0-5362 GCA_043728655.1 Chthoniobacter sp.
CGGAGAGCCTTTGGTAATTGGAAGCAGTCTCCGCATTCCGTCCCTGAGTATCGATGCCAAAGCCGATTCCGTTGTTGAGCCAGCCTTGATTGGTCGGACCCACTCCGCCGCCCCCCTGACCCACCCGCAACTCGAACCGATGCAAGCCGGGAGTCAGCGTGTAGTTCCCCTTCGTCGGCGTATTCCAGGATGTGTCGCGGAGCACCTGCTGCCCGTCGATCACAAGGAGGACGTTGTCGTCAAAGTTCTCCGCAAAAGTCCACGTAACATCCCCATTGGTCGGGTTGTTCAGCAGCCCCGAGTAAATCGCCGTGGTGTTATCCGGCAATCCATCCGTGGGATAGGTGTGCCCGTTCAGTTCCGCGAGCCGTGTAGTCAGCCGGATCGAATCATTCGGATTGACTCCTCCCTCATTGAAGCTGCCGGCCAGCGAACCCTCGTACAATCCGGGCTGCCCCACTCCGAACCGCAGCGTCCCTCCCGCCAGCGTTACCGGACCGCTACCCAGGGCGTTGGCGAGCCCCACATGCAGCACGCCCGCGCTTACGGTGCTCCCGCCGGAGAAAGTCCCAGCCTGCTCCGCGGTGAGCGTCCCGGCACCCGTCTTGGTCAGGGACCTCACACCGCTCTCTCCGATCACCCCCGGCTTGAATGTCGTATTCGCAGCCACATCAAAGGTCGCGGCTCCCGTCAGCGTGGTCGTCGTGGCCGCGATTGTATTGCTGACCGTGCCCGTCCCCGTCAGGCTCAGCGTATTGGCACCCACGCTCAGGGATCCCATCTGGACCCGGGCCACCGCGCCTCCGCCTGCGTTGGCGGCCTGAATCGTCGAGTTTCCCGTGACCACGGTCGCATTGGCATACCCCGTCGCGACGCTCGTGGCAAAGACGCTCCCGTCACCCGGATCGACCGGCAGCGCGGTGTAATTGCTCGCGACGGTGTCATTTCGCCCCTGCGTATCGATCCCGAGACCCAGGCCGATGTTGAACCAGTTGGTGTTCGACGGACCCGCTCCGCCGCCGCCCTGCCCCAGCCGGACTTCAAACAGATGGTAGCCAGGCGTCACAGTGACATTGGACTTTTGGTTCCCCCACGGCTGGTCATTCAGCACGGTTTGGCCGTCGATCTTCAGACTGAGATTGTCGTCGTAGCCGAGGGTGAAAGTCCATGTCTGCGCCGTGGCCGCGCTGTTATTGACGTAGCCGGTGTAAACCACGGTGCTGTTGTCATTGATTCCCGCCGGCCAGATGCTCGCCCCGGCGGCGGTGCTGTTCGCCAGCCGCGTCGTATTGCGGATGAATTCGTTCGTATTGGGATCCACCTGATTGAAGTTCCCACCCAGGAGCCCCTCAAAAAGCCCCGGCGCACCGACGCCAAAGCTCAGCGTCCCGCCCGCGAGCGTCACAGTCCCCGTCCCCAGCGACGCTGCGTTTCCGATCTTCACCACGCCGCTGTTGATGATCGTGCCGGCCGAGTAGTTGCTGGCTGGCAGGATCTCGACATTACCATTCCCGGTCTTGGTCACGGTCACGCCGCCGCCGGACACGGGACCGGTTTTCAAAGTCGTCGCCGCCGCCGGATTGAAGATCACATTTCCCGAAAGCGCAGTCGCGGTAAACGACAAGCTCGCCCCGCTCATCCCTGTGAGGCTGAGCGTCTGCGCCCCGATCGAGAGAGCGCCCATGCTCGCCGCCGGCGAGCCTGTCACGTCGATCGTCGAGTTCGTCGTGATCGTCACATTGTTTGAGTACACCTGCCTCGTGCTCGGGGTCAGACCACGGACCAGGTTCCTATTCGTCAGCGTCTGGCTCACGCCGCCGACCGGCGTGTACTCCACCAGCAGGCCGGCACCTCCGCCGCCCTCATTGAAGCCGATCAGGATGTCGTGATACCCGGCCGTCAGATCGATGATCCCGCCCCGCGTCGTCGCCCCTTGGAAGAAGTTGTTCAGCGCCACCGTCGTTCCGTCGATCGCCACGATGCTGCCGTCATCGCTCGTCGTCTGAAAGCGGTAGATGCCAGCCTGCGGGATGTAAATCTTCCCGGTGTAACGGGCCTCGATGTTGTCCTGGTTGCCAAATCCCTGACCCGCAAAGGGTGCGCCGCCACCGTAGCCGCCGTTGGTGAAATTGAAATCCGTCTGCCCGCCCGTCGTCGTCTGCGCAGTCACGGCTGGAGTGATCGAAGTCCAGTAGGCGTTCAGAGCCGCCGCGCTGGAGTAGTTCGCCTGATCGGGCCCGCCGCCGAAATACTCGCCCTTCAATCCTCCCTCCAACTGCCCCTGCAAAGCGAGTGTGCCACCGGAGAGCGTCACAGCGCCGAGGCCCAGTGGATTGCTCGCCGTCGATCCCGTCACCCCCAGCACTCCCGCGCTCACCAGCGTCCCGCCCGAGTAGTTGCTCGCGAGGCTGGAGAGCGTCACCGTTCCCGCTCCGGTCTTCACGACCGATACGGCGCCCGCGGCATTTTTGATCGCCGTGGAGACACTCCCGCTCGCGCCGCCGGCACCGATCGTGAGAGTGCTCGCCGTGCCCGAGTTATTGGTCACCTCCCCGTCTCCGCCCACCGTGGACACCGTTTGATTGAGGCCATTCAAATCAAGGGTCGCCCCCCCGCCGACCGTGACCGCGCCGCCGGATGGCAGCGCATTCGCCACCCCGATCCTGAGCGTTCCCGCGCCGACAGTCGTGGCACCGGAGTAGGTATTAGCCGCGCCCAGGATCAGGACACCATTGCCCAGCTTCGTCAGCGTCTTGCCGGCGGCAGTCTGGGAGATGACTCCACCCATCGTCAGCTGCCCTCCCACGTTGAAGGATGCATTCGAGCTGAGCGCCACCGCCGCCGTGATCGAGTGCGTGCCATCCGCCGTCACACCCACGTCCGAGGCTCCATTGTCAAAAGTCAGCGTTTGCGTGGATACGCTCGCGATCGTGGTGCCCACCGCCGAGCTGAAGAGCAGCCCCGTCACCGTCCGTCCCGCGCTCCCCAGATCCACGCTCGCGTTCGCGCCTGTCGTTCCGAAAAGCAGCGGGCTCGCGTTATTCGCCGGCACTCCCGCCGCGTTCCAGTTCCCTCCCGTCCCCCAGTTCGAGTCGGCCGCCCCTACCCATGTGCTCCCGACTGCGGAACCGATGGCGGATATCTCGCGGTAGCCCGCGTAGCCATTCTCCTGATTGTTAAAGGTAAACTGCAACGCCTGAATCGGACCGATCCCGAGATTCGTCAGACTTACAAATGTATTGCTCGGCGTGTTCGCCGGCGGCGCAAAGGCGACGGTATGCAGCGTGATAAACGCGCCGCCGCCGACCGCCTGGTAGGAAACGGTGTAGTCCTGGTTGTCGCGCCCGGCATCATTCCAGCCGCCATAGACAGCGATTTGCGAAAGGAAGTAACCACCCGTGTTCACCGTCAGATCGAGATTGAATGTCGCCGTATAGCCGTCGCTCAGCGACGCAACGGTCGAAGGGTTCCCGCTCGGCGTCACCGATCCAAACAAGCCGTCCGTCAAAACCAAACTTCCAAGCGACGGCTGCGCATAACCCTCCTGGCCATCGGTGCCCGTGAAAATCGTGGAGCCGAGGTTGTTCAGAAAAAGATTGGCCGACGACGTATTGATCGTGAATGCGCCAGTGCTGAACAGGTCCGCTTCATTCACGGCCAGCGCCGATGGAATCGAGATTCCGCCTAGCACGACGGCCATTTCCACGGCCGCTGCAATCGGGCCGCTGCAGATGCGCCGCCACGGTTTCCTCGGACGCGAAAGCTGATCGAGGCGAACGGATTTAGAACGTGTTTTCATGTGTCGAATCGGGTTGGAGGAACAGGAGTCTGGACCGCTGGAATACCGCTTCGGATTCCCCGGAGCGCGAGTGCATGCTCTACACGTAAAGCGCCCGGTCAATACAATTTTATCTTTTCTTTCATTTCAGCAATGCTGGCGTCCATCCCGCCTTCCTCCGGCCAGCCAAATGTCGTCCTTGCCTGCCAGATCGGTGCTCTCCGCCGGATGCGGCACTTTCATCACCCCGAGGCAATCCGGCCACGCGATGCCTCGCCCGATCGCGCAATCACCATGCGAAAAAGGCTTATCCAGCATCCATTTATCACCCCCCCGAAAATCGTTTGCCAACTTCCCCTGCCGCTCCCGATACTCCGCGCTCCTATGAACGACATCCGCATCATCCTCCACACCTCCCGAGGCGATCTCGAAGGCACCATCTTCGCCTCGAAGGTTCCCATGACCGCCGCCAATTTCCTCAATCTCGCCCAGCGCGGATTCTACAACGACGTGAAGTTTCACCGCGTCATCAAAGACTTCATGATCCAGGGCGGCGACCCGACCGGCACCGGCTCCGGCGGCCCCGGCTACCGCTTCGGCGATGAAATCCACCCGTCCCTCAAGCACACCAAGCCCGGCCTTTTCTCGATGGCGAATGCCGGCCCCGGCACCAATGGCAGCCAGTTTTTCGTCACCCACGTCCCCACCCCTCATCTCGACGGCAAGCACGCCGTCTTCGGCGAAGTGACCAAAGGCCAGGACATCGTCAACGCCATCGCCCAGGGGGACAAGATCACCACGATCGATATCCTCGACTCCACCGACGACCTCTTCGCCGCGCAAAAGGCGAACCTCGACAAGTGGAACGCCGCGCTCGCGAAGTAACCGGAAACCGATCCTCGAAAGTGCAGAGCCGCTGGTCACCAGATCAGCGGCTCTTTCCGTTTCCGCGCGTGGATTTCCTCCCAGTGGAAAACGAACCCTCCCCTCCTGCCATCTCTACGCGGCTATCCGCCATCGACTCTCAACCATCAGCCTTCATTTCCCGCCGTCGGGAAAGACCGCCTCCGCAGCCGTCGCCCCCGTCGCCACCTCCACGGTGCTGATTTTCCCGCCCGGCCAGCGCACCCACACCCCGGTCGGCGGCTGAGCGCCGGAGAGCAGCGGCGTCGCGGCGTCCTGCGACCAGAATCCCGAGCCGCCATGTACCTCGCGCGCCGGCCCCATCGCCGCGCCGGACTTGAGCCGGACCACCGCGCCAAAGCCCTGCGGATTGCCGGCCGGGCCGCGCAGCACCACGCGCAGGCAGGGGCGCGCGCCCACATTGTGGAAGAGGCGTGTCGCAGCCGCGTTCTGGCCGACCGCCACATCGGGCCTCCGGTCCCCGTCGAAATCGCCCACGGCCAGCCCGCGCGCATCCCCGTAAACGGCCAGCCCGGAGGCTGTCGCCGTCATCGGACGCAGCCCGCCGCGGCCGTCTCCGAGGAGCACCAGGCCGCGCCCCCCGTCGCAGCGCGGCGTCTCGATCTGCGAGGCAAAAAAATTCTGCGTCATCACCACGTCCTCACTGCCGTCGCCGTCGAG
>JAYTML010000687.1:0-3956 GCA_043728655.1 Chthoniobacter sp.
GCGCCAGCCAAAGATTCATTCCAAACGGCGTGGAGGGGCATCGCGCCGCCGATGCCATGGTTGTCGGCACAGGAACGTTCGCTCCCATCCGCACTTGCCTTGTTACGATCGAACCCGTTCGTTCCACACTCACGAAGCATGAGCATCCTCCTCCCCCGCCTGCCGGCCCTGCTCAGCCTGCTGCTTTTAGCGCTGTCCCCCGGTGTCCGCGCCGAAACTCTTGAGCGGCTGAAATACAACCATCCCGGCCTCGTCGTGGACCTCGGCGTGGGCCTTTGGGCATGGCCGCTGCCGATGGATTTCGACGGCGACGGCGATCTCGACCTGGTCGTGAACTGCCCGGACAAGCCCTACAACGGCGTCTATTTTTTCGAGAACGCGAGCGGCGACACGGCGAATAACAAGATGCCCGTTTTCAAACCCGGGCGCCGCATCAGCAAGGGGATGCAAAATGTGCAGGTCAGCTACGTGGATGCAAAGCCGCGCGTGCTTTCGGCGGGGATGGAGTATCCGGATTTTTTCGCGACCGGTTTGGAGAAAGGCAGAAAGCTGCCGCTGCCCGCGAACATCCATCCGAACAAGGTCCGCGCGAATATGTGGCGCTATGCGGACTTCGACGGCGACGGCACGCCCGACCTTATCGTCGGCATCGGCGACTGGACGGAATACGGCTGGGACAACGCTTACACGCCCGGGGGACAGTGGACCCGAGGGCCGTTGCGCGGCTTCGTGTATTTCATCCGCAATACCGGCACCACGGCGGCGCCGACATACGACAAGCCGGTGAAAGTCATGGCGGGCGACAAGCCGGTGGAGACGTTTGGCTGGCCATCGCCAAACTTCGCGGACTTTGACGGCGACGGTGATCTCGATCTGCTCTGCGGCGAGTTTCTCGACGGTTTCACTTACTTTGAAAATACCGGCACGCGCACCGCGCCGAGCTATGCCTCGGGTCGGCGGCTCACACTTCCCGCGGATGCCACCGGCCTGCCGTCCGCATGGCTTGCGAAGCAAGAGGCCGCCGGGCTTCCCGGCTCGCCGCGCCCGCTCACGATGGACCTGGAGATGATCACGCCGACGGCGATTGACTGGGACAGGGACGGCGACCTCGATCTCATCGGCGGCGACGAGGACGGACGCGTGGCGTTTATCGAGAACACCGGCAAATTCACCGCGGAGCACACGCCTCAGTTTCTCCCGCCGCGTTACTTTCAGCAGGAGGCGGACGATCTGAAATGCGGCGCGCTCGCGACTCCGGTCGGCGTTGATTGGGACGGTGACGGCGACACGGACATCATCAGCGGCAACACTGCGGGCTACATCGCATTCTTTGAAAACCTCAGCGGGCCCGGCGTCGAGAAACCGAAGTGGGCAGCACCGAGGAATCTCGAAGCCGGTGGCGAAGTCATCCGCCCGATGGCCGGATACAACGGCAGCATCCAAGGGCCCGCCGAGGCGAAGTGGGGATACACGACATTGAGCGTGGCAGATTGGGACGGCGACGGCCTGCCGGACATCCTCATGAACTCGATCCTCGGAAAGGTGGTTTGGTTCAAAAACGTCGGCACGCGCAACGCGCCGAAGCTCGCCGCGGCGCAGCCCATCGAAGTCGAGTGGGAACGTGCGCAGCCTGCGCTCGCCTACGGCTGGCTGCGGCCCGATGGCAAGGCGCTGCTCACGCAATGGCGCACCACGCCAGTCGCCGTGGACTGGAACAAGGACGGCCTCACCGACCTCGTGATGCTCGATCAGGAAGGCTGCCTCGCCTTTTTCGAGCGCACAAAGCGCGACGGCAAACTCGCGCTGCTCCCGCCGAAGCGCGTGCTCTGCGATGAAAAGGGAGAGCCACTGCAACTGAGCAAAGGCACGGCGGGAAAGAGTGGTCGCCGCAAACTCTGCATCGTGGATTGGGACGGCGACGGGAAGCTCGATATCCTGCTCAACTCATCCAGCGCAAATCTGCTCCGCCAAACCGTCGCGCGCGACGGCAAGTGGTTCTTCAAAGACGAGGGCGCGCTCGTGCAGCAGAACATCGAGGGCCATGACGTCAGCCCGACCGCTGTGGACTTCAACGGCGACGGAATCCCGGACTTCCTCGGCGGCGCGGAGGACGGCCGCTTTTACTATCTGAAAAATCCGCGCGCGAAATAAGGGCGCCCGCCCGATTACAAATCGCTGGCGGGGGCGGGTGGCGCGGGCGGCGCGGGGACGCTGCCGGGCGCGGGCGCGGGCGGCGCGACGGCCGGGGCCGGATGGGGCGCTTCCGGTGTACCGTAGTCCGTTGAGGTGATGGGCACGTTCAGGACGGTGTTGAGGTAGTTGACCTTGATGACATTGCCATCGCGGGAGACGAGCTTCACGGGCGTGCCGACCGGGAGCTTCATCTTGCCGTACGCGAGTTGCACCTCGACCGGCTTTGTGAGCTTGAGATTCGTCTTCACCGCGGGGATCCCCGGATCGGCCGGAACGCCAGCGGGGACCGCCGGGGCGAGGGGGGCGACGGCGGGATTCGCCGGGTCGGGCGGGTCGGGTGGGAATCCCGGGAGCGGGTTCGCGGGCTTGGGAGCGAGCGGGTCGGGGATCATCGCCGGATCGGGCGCCATCGTCGGGTCTGGGGCCATCGTAGGATCGGCGGGAATGGCGACGACGGGCGGATTGGCGGGGACCGCCATCAGCGGATCGGCGGGCAGAGCCACCGGCGGATCAGGCGGCAGCGCCATCTGCGGATCGGCGGGAAACGCCGGGACAGCGGCTGGATTCCCGAGATCTGCGTGCGCGATCGCCTTTTGCGGCTCAATCGGCGGGAGTTCCTCGGGATTCACCACAGCGGGGATCGGGGCGACCGGCGCCGGCTTCCCTGCGGAGGCGGCATCGGAGGTGGCCGGCTTTTTCGAGCCACCGGCGTTCAACACCTTCTGTACGAAAAAGAACATCCCCAGAATGATGCCGCCAAAGACCAGGCCGCGCCCTATCGCCATGAGCGGGAGCGCGGGCGAGGATTTCCGTTTGCGCTGTTTGTCATTCGCCGGGCGCTGCCGGTTGATTTCAGCGGCGACCTTTGGGCCGGTGGCGTAGTGGAGCTTGCCCTTCCACGGCTTCGCGATGAGCTGGGGAAATTTCTCCGCCACAGCGGGGTAGAAATACTTCCGCGCGGCGTCCTTTCCGTCCTCGTCCCAGTTGGGAAATTTCACATCCAGATAGCCGACGAGCACCTGGCAATGCGCCTTGGTGATCTTCGTGAAATACTCCTCGCCCTCCGTCAGGCACATCTCAAAAAAATCGTTGGCCCGGCTTTCCTTCTTGGCCTGGATCTCCGCGCCAAAAAGGTCGGGGTGGAGCTTCAGCCGGTCCGAATTCCACTGGACGAGACGCGAGGCGTTTTTCGAGTCCTCGATCACATCGTTCACGAGGAGCGCGGCCTGGTCCTTTGAGATATCGGAGGAAAACGAAATCCCGAGATAGCCGAGGAGCGCCTTCTGTTTGTCCGTGGCGGGCTCGCCGGCCTTCGGCAGGTCCACGGAAGCGGCGGAACTCGGAACCGGGGTCTCCGATGCGGAAGGCGGCGGAGGCGGAGGCGTCTCGAGCGCGGGCGTCGCCGGATTGAGGACATCGGCGAGGGGAATCCATTTGGGCAGGCCGGGATGCCATGCGTAATCCACCTCCCGGATGCTGCCCTGCTTGAGGAGCGTCTGTGTGGTGTCCTCGCTAAATGGCCCGATCTCCTTGCCGTCTCGCAAAATGTAAATGTCCATGCGGTATTGAGCGATTAACCCCGGCGGCGGCGTTTCGGTGGAAAGAAAATCCAGGTCACGCCGCACGGGGCGAATGCGCAGCCGGGACTATCCCCGGACGCGGGGGAAAAATCCAGCCCCATTTCCCTCCGCGCCTACGCTGTGGCGGCGGCCTCGTCGGGAAAAATGCGAAAGACCTGATCCAGGCAGGCGACGTGGAAAATC
>JAYTML010000688.1:0-7866 GCA_043728655.1 Chthoniobacter sp.
GGCGGCGGAGTGGGCGTGTCCCACTCGACCGTCGTGGCGTCCCACGGGTTGTCATTCGGCACTTTGCGCCCGTAAAGGATGCTCCAGCAGAAATTGAAGATGAACGGGATCTGCGCCGCTCCGAGGAGGAAGGCGGACACGGACATGAAGTTATTCCAGTGGATGACCGGGGTGATGAGCTGGTCGTAAATCGCGCCGCCGTCGTACCAGCGGCGATGCACGCCAGCCATGCCCTGCAGGAACATCGGGAAAAAGATGCCATTGATGAAGATCAGCGAGAGCCAGAAGTGCATCTTGCCGAGAAACTCGTTGAGCATGCGGCCCGTCGCTTTGGGATACCAATAATAGACGCCCGCGAAGATCGCGAAGATCGTGCCCGGCGCGACCACGTAGTGGAAGTGGCCGATGATGTAATAGGTGTCGTGGAGGTAGAGATCGACGGCATTGAAGGCCAGCGGGATGCCGGTCAGGCCGCCGATGCCAAACATCGGCAGGAATGCCGTGGCGAAGAGCATCGGCACAGTGAAGCGGATGGAACCGCCCCACAGCGAGAGCATCAGCGCCGTCACGAGAATGACCGACGGCACCGAGATCATGATCGTCGTCACCTGGAAGAAGCCCGCCACTTTCGCCCCCATGCCGGTCATATACATGTGGTGCGCCCAGACGATGAAGGACAGGAAGCCGAGAACGAATATGGCACCGACCATCGCCTTGTATCCGTAGAGCGGCTTGCGGGTGTTGTTCGCGATGATCTCCGCGACCATGCCGATGCCGGGGAGGATGAGCACGTACACCTCAGGGTGCGCGAGGAACCAGAAAAGGTGCTGCCACAGAATCGGGCTGCCGCCCCCCGACCAATGGGTGACTGCGCCATTCACGATCAGGCCGGTCGGCATGAAGAAGCTCGTCCCAAATGCGCGGTCCATCAGCTGCATCACGCCGGCAGCCTCCAGCGGAGGGAAGGCGAGCAGCAGCAGGAACGCGGTGACGAACTGCGCCCAGACAAAGAAAGGGAGGCGCATCCAGGTCATGCCCGGCGCGCGGAGCTGGATGATCGTGGCGATGAAATTCACCGAGCCGAGGAGCGAGGCGGTGATGTTAAAGACCATGCCGGTGACCCAAAGGGTCTGGCCGTTCATGAAAAAGTGGTTCAGCGGGCCGAGATCCGCGATGCCTGAGAGCGGCGGATACGAAGTCCACCCCGACTTTGCCGCGCCGCCTGGCACGAAGAACGAGACGACCATGAAGACGCAGCTGATGAAGAAGCACCAGAAGCTCGCCATGTTGATCTTCGGGAAGGTCATGTCCGGCGCGCCGATCTGGAGCGGCACGACGAAATTTCCGAATGCAGCGAACGCGACCGGAACGATGCCGAAGAACACCATGATCGTGCCGTGCATCGCGCCGAAGGAATTGTAGCCGTCGGCGGTGAGCACCCCGCGGACGCCATTCGGGTCCGCCTGAAACGCGCTCGATCCAAAAACCGTCTGCAGCAGCCCGCCGATCACCGGAACCGCCACGCCGGGATGCGCCAACTGCCAGCGCATGATCATCATCAGGCAGAACCCGAACATTAGAAACGCCAGTCCGGTCGTGCCGTACTGGATGCCGATCATCTTGTGGTCGGTGGAAAATACCCACTTCTGCCAGAATCCTGGCTCGTAATGATGATCGTCGTGCGCGTGATCGTCAGGCGCGTGCGTGGTGGCGGCGGTGGACATGATTCGGGGAATTGTTTGTGTTTAAAACTGGCTGACCGCTCGGCTATCGCAGCATCGGGGCCGCGAAAAAGTTACGCTGCTCCATTCGGAGCGAATACGGGAAAGGCGCCGCATCGCGTTACTTCGCGGGCGCGTCGTCCTTCCATGCGTCGAGTTCGGCCTGTGTCCAGGGTGTTTTGTGTTCGGCGTACTTTTTGCGCGCCCCGGCGACGACATCTGGGGTCACCGGACCTGCCGTGTTGCCAAAGCTCGCACGGACGAAAGTCATGATGGATGCGATTTTTTCGTCCGTCAGCATGGCCTCCTGTCCGGGCATGATCTGGTTGAACGGCTTGCCATCGATGGTGAACGGGCCGGCATTGCCCTTGAGAATGATGGCCGCGAAGCGCTCCGCGGAGCCGTTCACATAAGGCGACTTGGTGAGCGGCGGGAATACCGCCGGAAGTCCCATTCCCGTCGGCTGATGACAGGCGACGCAGATCATCATGTAGTTCTTCTTGCCTTCAGCGAGCGGATCGGGAGGCGCATCCTGCGCGTGGAGGATGGAGGAAAGACCAAGGATGACGGCGAGGGAGGCGATCGATTTCTTAATCATAGGATTGGCAGGATTGATTTTGTAACGGGCAGTTTACTTTGCGGTCTCCGCCGGGGCGTCGTCCTTCCACGCGTCCAGTTCAGGCTGGGTCCAAGGGGTTTTGTGTTCGGCGTATTTCTTCCGCGCCGCGGCGACTACGTCCGGCGTCACGGAGGCTGCTGAATTGCCGAAACTTGCGCGGACGAATGTCATGATCGACGCGATTTTCTCATCCGTCAGCATGGCTTCCTGTCCGGGCATGATCTGATTGAATGGCTTCCCATCGACGGTGAAGGGACCGGCATTGCCCTTCAGAATGATGGCCGCGAAGCGCTCCGCGGAGCCGTTTACATAAGGCGACTTGGTGAGCGGCGGGAATACTCCTGGCAGGCCCATGCCAGTCGGCTGATGACAGGCGACGCAGATCATCATGTAGCTCTTCTTGCCTTCCGCCATCAGGTCGGCGCCACCGCCCGCCGCCGGTGTCACAGAGGCATCTGGCGCAGGCTTGGCTGCGGGCGCGCCGCCAGCGGCAGGTGCAGCCGCCCCGCCCTCATCGGGGAGGTTCGCGTCGGCAGGGATCTGCAAGAGCTGGGCCTCAGTCCACGGAGACGTCTGCGCCGCGAATTCCTTCTTTGCCGCGAGCACTTTCGCCTCCGATATCTCGGGTGCGCTGTTTCCCCATTCCTGCCGGATATAGGTCGCCACGGCGGCGATTTTCTTCGGCGACAGGCCCGACTCCCATGGCGGCATCGCTCCGTTGAAGGTCTTCCCTTCGACCGTGAGCGACCCCTGAATGCCTTTGAGCAAAATCGCGATCAGCCGCTTCTCGCCGCCGACGACATACTCTGATTTCACAAGCGGCGGAAACTGCCCGGCCACACCCATGCCGCTGCCCTGATGGCAGGCCACGCATTGGCCGAAAACACCCTTCCCGATCTGGGCGAGGGACTGCGGCGCTTCAGCCACCGCACCTTTTCCGCCTGCTTTCTTTGGCTGCGGAAAGAGCACCGCTGGCGAGCTGTCGTACTCGTTATAGACCGTGGCGCTCAGACCACCGTGAAAGATGCCGAAATACGTCCCGGCCCAAACCATCGCGCCGGCGCAGATGCCTGTGAGCCAGAGCGGCATCGGGGTGACGTCGGCGGAAGGCTCCGGCTTTTCGCGCTGGACGGATGCATGGACTTCGGTGATGTCCGCCGTCTCGCGGTAATCAATGCGGTCAGGGCCTTGGTTCATGGGCGCGGGATCGTTTGGCGTGCTCACTTGGCGGCGACCTCCGGAGCGGAACCTTTCACTTCTTTGAGCGGGTGGCTTTTATCGAGTGACATGAGATAGGCGACGAGAGCTTTTGCGTCGGGACTCGGCACGACCTCGTAGCCGGATTTGGGCGCGTCCTTTCCCGTGAGCGGGAGGGCGTCGGCAGAGCGCTCTCCGCCGATCTTGCGTGTTTCGAACAGGTAGCGGTACGGCGGCATGTTGGAATTCCTCAGCACTGTCCTGGGTGCGTAGAGATGGAGCAGATGCCACGCGGCATCCCGTTTCGCCGGCTTGTACTTTGCGTCCTCATCCTCGGGCTCGTTGCGCCATTTGGAGGAGCCCACGTTTGCGAGGTCGGGGCCAACCCGCATGCTGCCCAGATAAGGCGTTTTTTCAAAAATGTAGTCGCGCGCGACAGTCCGACGAACGCCCCAGCCGCGCTCGAGGTCCGTACCGTTCTGCTCATCACGCACCTGCTGCGAGTGGCAGTAAAAGCATCCCTGCGATGCATAGACGGCGCGGCCTTTTTCCACGGAGACGTTCTTTATCGGGTATATCTCGGTTATTTTCCCCTCATCCACGACCGTCTGCGGTTGCAGGCCCCCGAGCTGGCAGTGCGGCAGAATGACGAGCGTGAAGCAGGAAAGCGCGAACGAGCCGATAATTCCGCCGAACAAGTAGAGCGAGCGATTCATTTAGTGTTTCTCCCCCCCGAT
Organism: Chthoniobacter sp.; assembly: GCA_043728655.1. Classification (GTDB taxonomy): domain Bacteria; phylum Verrucomicrobiota; class Verrucomicrobiia; order Chthoniobacterales; family Chthoniobacteraceae; genus Chthoniobacter. The sequence goes on from JAYTML010000688.1 coordinate 4,275, forward strand.
GGGCGCAAAGAGCGTCGGCTCGCCGCCCGGCTGGCCGATGCGGAGCAGCATGAGCAGGAAGTGCAGGCCAAACACGAGGTGTCCGACCAGAATCATCCCCCAAGCGATTGATCCGGCCACGTAGTAAACAGCACCCGCCTGAATGACCTGGGAGAAAATCGCCTCGGGATCGGCCATCGCGGATCCGTAGGCAATTCCGCCAATGGCGAGCATCGCCACCAGCATTCCCCCGCCATAGGCCGAGCCCCAGAAATGCAGGCTGATCATCGACGAGGAGAGCCACTCGCAGCCGACAAGCCGCGGCAGGATGTAGTAGATCGCGCCAAACATCACCATGCTGAAGAATGCGTAGAGCAGCAGATGGGTCTGCGCCGACTGAAAGAAGGTGAAGTGCAGCACGCGATCCACCGACCGCAGGGACGCCAGCAGCCCGACGACGCTTGCGAGGGTGAAAGCGATCGCACCGAAGAACGTGAAGCGAATAGTCGGCGAGTGATACACCATGTGGAATTCGCCGCGCATCGTCAGGATCAGGTTTGTCGAGACCGTCACGATCTGGACGATCAGCATGATCGTCGCCGCAATGCTCAAGGTGACGAGCCATACCGGCAGCGGGCCGCCACTCAGCCGCACGGCACCGGTCAGACCCGCGAAGAGGATGAACGCCCAGAAGCCGGTGGATGCCAGGTGATAGCTATGCACCGGACGGTTGATGACTTTCGGGATCAGATAATACGCCGAGGCCAGACCGATCGCTGTGATGAAGACGTTGAGGAAATTCTGCGCCGCCCACGCACCGACCATGTTTTGCACCACACCCTGCACCGACGGGAGGGCCAGCGCGATGTGGGCCACGGCAAACGTCCACGGAAACCAGAACAGCGCCGCGACGAGGTACCAAACAGAGATGTAAGCCTCCCCTTTCCGCCGATAACCGAAAAGCATCGCGCCCCAAAGGCCGATCAACAGATACCCGAAAAGCATCAGGACAGCGGCGCTGCCAGGGATTTCCAGACCTTCAACGCCCGTCGTCTTTCCAGCGAGAATCTGAATGATGCCGACCGTCAAACCGATCTGCCAGAAGATCGCGCCGGTGACCAGAACGCCCGGAATCTTGATCTGCACGCGGCAGAGTCGGGCGAGCAGCCAGACCGCCACGCCCATGCCGGAGAGTGTCGCCCATCCGTATCCGAGCGCGTTATTATACGCGGGGAGGATGCGTCCGTAGGTCAGGAAAGGAATATCGGCGAGGAAACCGGGGCTGTGGAGCTGGATCGACGAGATGAAGCCGAGCACGGTCGCCAGCATCAGCCAGAGAATGGCGTTGCCGAAAAAGAAGAGCACTGGACCGGACGCGGAGGCGTCGATCGCGGCGCGCTCGGTGGCCTGCACCTGCGCGGCGCTCGGCGCGGCGGTCGTCGGGGTGGGAGCGAGGGCGGCGGCGGTCATTTCGTGGGCTCGGGATTTTCGGACGGGTTGATCAGCGGCGGGCGGGCGGGCGCTTCCGATGCAGCGGCCGGCGGAGCCCCAGCGGGTGTCTCCGATGCGGGCGAGGGAGAGGCGGGGGCGGGCACCGGAGCAGATTCAGCCGCTTTCTCAGGAGCGGGGGCCGGAGCCGGCGCGGCAACCGGTGGCGCGAAGCGGATAGTGTCGGCTCCCTGGGGCGCGGACGGCAGGGCGGCGGGAGGTGGTTCTTTGGAAGCCGGATCGGCGACCGGCATCGGGAGCGGAGGCTCGACCTTGACCGAGGACGGCGCGGGTTTTTTCCCGCTAAGTTCGGAAAGAACCATCGTCATCGCGTCGGAGATCGGGACATGCACGGTTCCCTTCGCCTTGTCGATCCATCCCACGGAGGCGAGCTTTTCCTGTGCTTCCGCATCCAGCTTCGTCCGCGTCTCGATCCGCTGGGTCGCGCGCGTTTGCTCCACCTCATCGACCGGTTCTTTGGTAACTAGGGCGGCCGAAAACACCGCGGCGACGACGACGAACGCGGCGGCGCTGCCGAGAAACACGACAAAGCCGTTGGGCGTGCGGTTGGGAGATTCGGACGCCATATCAGTTACTCAGTTTGATCGAACCGAGGAGACGGGGATCGCGCATCGGAAAGAGGTTTGATTTGCCAATGTTCCTCAGGAACAGCCAGCCGAGGATACCGCCAATTCCAACGAGAGAGCAGACATCGAGGATGCTGGGGCTGAATCCTGCGGGATGCAGGCTCGGGAGGACGATCACATACACATCCAGGAGCTGCATCAGCAGAATCCAGACAGCCACATAACTGATGTATTTCGTCTTTTTCGTGGCCTGCATCAGCAGCACCGGGAAAGGCAGGAAGAACCGGCCGATAACCAGAAACTGCGAGAAATACCACCACGACTCAGTGTTGCGGATGCGGAAGTAGATAGTCTCCTCCGGGATGTTCGCATACCAGATGAGCATGTACTGCGAGTAGCCGATGTAGGCCCAGAAAATCGTGAAGGCCAGCATGAACTTGCCCATGATGTGGAAGTGCTCATGATTCACCGCCTTGAGGTAGCCTTTCGACTTCAATGCAGTGATTAGCAGCACGAGGAGCGACATCGAACTGCCCGCCGCCCCGGCGAAGATATACACGCCCCACATTGTAGAGAACCAGTGGTAGTCGAGACCCATCAGCCAGTCGAAACCGGCGAACGAGATCGCCAGCGCCACGACGACGATCCCGCCAATCCCAAACTTCCGCATGACGAAAGTATGCTTCGCCGCACCGTCCGAATCCTGAGCCGTGGAACTCCTGTAAAGCGACGTGGACACCCATGCAAGGAAGCCAAAGTAACCCACGGCCCGGACCCAGAAGAACGTGCGGTTGAGGTAACCGGACTTCGCGTCGAGGAGCGGATCAATGCCAGGCTCGATATTCCACCATTTCCAGAGCAGCGGCGCGCAGAAGAGAATCAGTGGCAGGAAAAAAAGTCCGAAATACGGCAGCAATTTCGCGATGTTTTCCATCTGCCTGCGCACGAGCACCGACCACTCGGAATCCGTGGCATGCTGGAGGCTGGTCCAGAAGAGCGCGCCGCAGCAGAGCGTGAAAAAGTAGGTGAACCCGAAGAGCCACGAGAAGGCGAACTGCTCGCGCCAGGCGGGAATCGCAAGACCCAGCAGGCTGACGCCGGTACCGATCACGCCCACAGCCAGCAAAATATTCGACAGCCCGCCGACGTGCTTAAGATCGAACTTCTCCGGTTCGGGCGGAGTGATTTCGTGGGAGTGGTCGCTCATTGCTTCGATTGAAGTTCCTTCTGTTTCGCCTCGGGCAGGTCCGCCAATTTGACGCTCTGGCTCTTCTGCAAGGCGCGGATGTAGGAGACGATGGCCCATCGGTCATCGATGGCAATCTGCGGGCCGTAGGCGCCCATCGTGTTCTTGCCGTTCGTGATGGTGGAGAAAAGCTGGCCGTCCGGCATCGAGCGAATGCGCTCATCCTGGAGATTTGCAATCGCCCCGACGCCGTACTGGCCGACCACCCCGTTCCCGAGGCCGGCTTTCCCGTGGCAGACCGCGCAGTTGATGTTAAATCGCTCCTGCCCGCGCAAGACGAGCTTCGCCGTAA
>JAYTML010000689.1:0-3721 GCA_043728655.1 Chthoniobacter sp.
CAGGGCGTCCTCGGCGCTCGGATAGACGGCGATGCACTCGATCCCCGAGCCGGGGAGGGCGAAGTATTTTCCAAGCGCGCGGGCAAACGGCGCGTCGTCCTCGATGATGGCGGTGCGGATGGCAGGCATGATTTCTCAGCGTTGTGAAGGCACGCGCATCTCCACGACGACGCCGCCTTCGGGCGGGCTCTGGATTTCACACACGCCGCCCGCTGTCGCAAGCCGCGCCGCCATGTTTCGCAGGCCGTCGTGACCGGGGCCTTGCGGGCGCTCGGGCAGCCCGCCGCCATTGTCGGCGAGGCGGACGATGAACTGCGGCGGCTCGTGGCGCAGGGTCAGGGTGACCTCGGTGGCGTGGGCGTGTTTCACGATGTTTTGCAGCGCCTCCTTGAAAGCGAGGATCAGTTCGTGCCGGACCTGCGCCCGGATTTCTACGCGCGGCCAGTCGATCGGGGCCACGATACGGCACGCGATCTTCAGCGGAGCGAGATAGCCGGTGGCGTATTGCGCGAGGTGCTCGGCCGTCGAGGCGAGGGTGTCGTTTTGCGGATCCACCGTCCACACCACCTCGTCGAGCGAAGCCACCGCCTGCCGGGCGGTGCGCGCGAGCTGGCGCAGGCTTTCCTGCGCGGCTTCGGGCAGGGCATACTCGCTGGCGAAGACGTCCTGTAGCACCGCGAGCTGTGCCAGCCGGGCTCCCACGTCGTCGTGCATGTCGCGGGCGATGCGCGTCCTTTCATCGGCGAGCGCGGACCGTGCCTCGAGCATCACCATGCGCCGCCGCGTGAAGGAGCGGGTGAGCAGCGCGCCGACGAGCAGCGCCGCGCCGGCCACCAGCCAGCGAAAGCCCGGCGTCTGGATGAATGGCGTCTGCACGCCGATGGGAAAGGTCAGCACGGTCGCATCCCAGAGTCCGTCGCTGTGGGCGGCCTGCGCCTCAAAGGTGTAGCTGCCGGCGGGCGGGCACGGCGTATCGAGCGCGAGGTCGCGGGCCGGCTGCCATTCGTCACGATGCCCGATCAGGCGCCAGCGGAAGACATGATCCGGCGGCAGCCCCGCCTGCGGGATCCGCATGACCAGCCCGAGGCGGTGCGTTCCGGGCGGCACTAAAAGCCGCCCGGCCCGGTCGAGATCGCGCCCGTCGGCCCGCATGGAGACGAGCTGCGGCGTGCGGGTTTCATACGCCTCCACCTCGGCGAGCTGGGGCGATTTCGGCACCGGGCTGTCGCTCGATATGCGCAGGTAGCGGCCGCGGAACTTCCCCTGCCCTCCGGCCGCCCGCAGCACGTCCACCGCGGCGGCGTCGGGGTGCGAGCCATCGGCGCGGTCGATCGCTTTCCAGACCGGCGCGACGCCGGGGGCCGGCTCCCGCTCGTAGAGCTGGACGAGCACGCGGCTGAAGCGGTTGATGTCCCAGGTGTCATTGCGCTGGCGCAGCGCGATGTGGTCGAGCGCATGGACCCGGCCGAGGTCGATCTCGTAAAAGAAGGCCGCGCCCAGATCGGGGTCGCGGGGATGCACCAGCGAATACGGCACGCCGTCGGTGAGAGCCTCGGGGGTCAGGGCGTTATCCACCGGATGTGAAGTGCGGACTCGCGCGCCGAGGGCCACATTCGTCGAACTCTTGGCAACCTCGGCGCGAAACTCCGTTAGCGCGAAATCCCCGTCCGCGCTCCACGCCATCCGAGGGCTGGCGTCGCCCGAGGCGCGCCGCACCGGAAAGGCCTCCAGTCGGAGCGCGGTCAGCCGCCGGAGCGGAGAGCGGGCCACGACAGTGTAGCTTGCAGCCCCGGCCGTCCCGGTGCCGGCCTCGGGCACCTCGGCGGCGCGCAGACGATTCCCGTCGGCCCGTTCCAAAGTCGCATTCGTCGCGCTCCATCGGAGGATCACTAGCGGCTCCCAATGCCCCCCCAGCGCCGGAGCCGCATCCGCCGTGGCCGAGAGCGCAAACTCGGCGATCGAGCGATTTGGCTGACCTGAGGCAAAGGAGAGCGTCACACTGATAATATCCGCCTCCAGCGGCTCGGCGGTCTGAAAAACCGCGGCTTGCCGCTCGGCAATGCGGGGAGCCACGCTCCATCCGCGAGGCCCCCCTTCGATCCCGCCCGCGGTATTCCTGAGTTCCTCGGGGGTGCCGCTCTGAAACGAGCCCTCGACCGATTTGAAAACCACGGGCGCCGCGTGCATGCAACCCGCAGCGGCACAGAGCAGAAAAGCGACGCGGAGATGGAATCGGGGGAGCACAGCTTTGCCGGAACCTACCGAGCCCGGCGTCTGTGGCGAGGCCTCTGTGGGGGAAACTGCTCGCCGCTTCCCATGACCGGCGCATCCCATCTTCATGGGGTGGACTTAACTTTTATCCGGGGTAAATGTATTTATCTGTCACGCCACATCGGTTGTGGCGACCAACCACGTCCAAATCCCCAATCGCCATGAGCCTGCCCAAAAAACCCCCATCCCCCCGTCCTTTCATCCTCACAGCCGCCGTCGCCACGCTCCTCGCCGGGGTCTCCGCGCAGGCGGGCGACTTCACGATGTCGATCCTCACCGGCGACGGGAATTCCGGCATCAATTCCGGCCTCACCTACACATCGACTGCCGACTTCTCCGGCTCCGGAACCCGCGTCGCCAATGGCGTGAACTTTTTCGACACCGGGCTGACGGGGACAAACTACACCCTCACCATGGGTGGTCTTGGCAGCGCCGGCGGCGGCAGCAATGTGAGCGGCGACGTCGGTGGTCTGGTATCTGATTTTTTCCACGGAGCCGGATCTCCCACGGCCAGCCTCTCCCTCGTCGGCCTCACTATTGGCACGCAATACGTGAGCACATGGTACAACCGATCCTGGGGTGACAATCAAAGCACCGGCCGGGTCGTGGACATCACCCCGAGCGATACCGGCACTCCGTTTCGAATCAATCAGGACAGCACTCGCAATGGCGATGGCACGATGATCCGCTACGCCTTCACGGCCACCAAGACCTCAATTACCTACGGTTTCAACGCCCTGAACATGGCCGCGTTTCATCATTTCGCGATGACCAATGCCGTCCGGAACGACTCCCTGCTCTCGTACACGCACTTCACGCCGATCGTGCCCACTTACACCGAGATCAATAACATCGACGCACCGTTCACGGTCAGTAATACCGACTTGCTCCAGACGAGCCTTGCGAGCGTCACGTCGTCCGGGAATTTCAACAGGGAGCCCGTTCTCGGCACCCTGTCGTCCCTCTACAACGGCGCGTTTGCGATCGGCACCGGCGGCAATCGGGCGGAGCTCGTCACGGGTGAAAACAACGCGACGATCACCTTTAACCTCGATACCACGGTGAACACACTCGGTTACGACGTGACCAGCGTCGCCGGCTTCGGCGGCTGGGGCGATGGCGGGCGCGACAACCAGATCTACTCCGTCTTTTTCTCCAAGGTCGGCAGCCCGGATTTCATCTACCTCGGCGGCGTCAATGACCGTCCCGGCGCGCCCGGCACCCCAAGCGCCGTCAGCGCGCTCTTCAGCAATGTCGGCCTCACCGGCGTGAACGCGATCCGCATCGACTTCCTCGACGGACAGGACAACGGCTATGCGGGCTACGGCGAGTTTGACGTGATCGGCTCGGCGACCGTGCCGGAGCCCGGCACCGCCGTCTCGCTCCTCGGCGGCCTCGGCCTGCTAGCCGGCCTGCGCCGGCGCAGGGCCTGAGCCGCGATTCCTTCGCA
>JAYTML010000690.1:0-2123 GCA_043728655.1 Chthoniobacter sp.
AGGTCACCCGCATCATCCTCACCCGCCCCGCGGTCGAGGCCGGCGAGGCGCTCGGCTTCCTGCCGGGCGATTTGAAAGAGAAGATCATGCCCTACCTGCGGCCGCTCTACGACGCGCTGCACGACATGGTGGACGCTGAGGAACTGCAGCGCCTCATGGAGCGCGGCGTCATCGAGATCGCCCCGCTCGCCTATATGCGCGGGCGCACGCTCAACCACGCCTTTGTCGTCCTCGACGAGGCGCAGAACACCACCACCGAGCAGATGTTCATGTTCCTCACCCGCCTCGGCGCGGAGTCAAAGGCCGTCATTACCGGCGACCACACCCAGATCGACCTGCCATCGAACAAACGCTCCGGCCTCATCGAGGCGATGGGCGCGCTCCACGCCGTCGAGGGCATCGACTTCTGCCACTTCAGCGAGCGCGACGTCATCCGCCACGAACTCGTCCAGTCCATCGTCCGCGCCTACCGCCGCCACCGCGGCACGGCCGAGCCGGAAACGAAGCGTTGATTTCAGCCCCGCCGGGCCGGAAAGTTCGCACCCCAAGCTCATGCTCGGATTTTTTGAAAGACAACGCCTTGTAAAAAAGGGCCTCGCCTCGTCGAAGCTGCGCCGCCGCCGCACCGAGAGCGAGTTTCTCGATGTGCTCGAGACCGGCGTCGGCGCGAAGATCGCCATCTTCGCCTGCTTCATGACGGCGCTGGCGATGCTGATTTATTCGGACTTCAGCCCGCAGCCGATGCGGAAGGTTTTCATCGGCCTCCTCATCTTCCTGACCGCCATCGCGCAGCTCTGGATCAATCACCCAAAGACCTTTGAGCGCAATTCGCGGCTGCTCCTGATCTTTGGCGTTTCGCTGCTCCATCTCGTCCTGGTGAAAACGATCCTCGTCACCGCGGACGCCCAGATCGGCACCGGCGGCATCCTCGATCCGCTCGAACGCCAGCAGCTCTGGTGGCTCGCCGTGCCGCTGGCCTTCGCCCCGCTCACGCTTTCCGTCCTGCTCGGGCGCTACCACGGGCTTTACGCCGCCGTTTTTGTCAGCCTGTGGAGCGCGATCGTCCATCGCGGCACCGACCCGGTGGTGCTCGTGATGAGCCTGATCTGCGGTTTCGCCGCCGTCTTCGTCACGCTGCGTGTGCGGCGCTGGACGCAGCTCCTGCGCGCGGGCGTTTTCGTCGGGCTGGCGACGTGGATTCTCGCGGTCATGTTCGGGATGATAGGCCCGATGTTTTCGGAATCCATCGGCGGCATGAACTGGCGGGCGATCGGCTGGCAGAGCGCCGTGGCGGTCGGCAGCGGCGTGGTCACGGCGCTGCTGGCGATGCTCACGCTGCCGGTTTTCCAGGCGGTGTTTCGCATCACCACGGACATCTCGTGGCTGGAGCTGAGCGACCTGAACCACCCGCTGCTCAAGCGCCTGACCATCGAGGCGCCGGGCACCTACCACCACAGCCTCGTCGTCGCGAATCTCGCCGAGGCCGCCGCGGAATCCATCGGCGCCAATGCCACGATGTGCCGCGTGTGCTCGTATTTTCACGACATCGGCAAGCTCGTGAAGCCCGAGTATTTCACCGAGAACATGCGGCGCGACCGCAACCCGCACGACGAGCTGGCCCCGACGATGAGCGCCCTCGTCATCCTCGCCCATGTGAAAGAGGGCGTGGACCTCGCGCTCAAGCACGGGCTGAATCAGGAGGTCATCGACGTCATCCAGCAGCACCACGGCACCTCGCTCGTCTTCTTTTTTTACAAACGCGCGCTGCAGCAGCAGGAGGACGCGAGGGCAGGGGGAAAAATCATGAACCTGCGCGAGGAGGACCTGCCGGAGGTCCGGGAGGAAAGCTTCCGCTACGCCGGCCCCCGCCCGCAGACAAAGGAGGCGGCCATCATCAGCCTTGCGGATTCCATCGAAAGCGCCTCGCGCAGCCTGGAGAAGGTGACGCCGCAGAAGATCGACCAGCTCATCACCGACATCATCCAGCAGCGGCTCGTGGACGGGCAGCTCAAGGAGTGCGACCTCACCATGCGCGAACTCGAGGACGTGGCCGAGAGCTTCAAGCACACGCTGCAAAGCATGATGCACACGCGGGTGGCCTACCCGAGCAGCCGCACGGAAAA
>JAYTML010000691.1:0-1796 GCA_043728655.1 Chthoniobacter sp.
GCGGTCGCCAGAAGCAGCGGGAGCAGAAGAAGGGAAACGGATTTTTTCATCGCGGAGAACTCTGACGCGGGAACCCGCGTGCAAATTCAACGGGTCGCCTGGGCGAGTTTCGTGGGCGGGGTGCCGGGGCGCGCGCGGTTCTTCTGGTATGTCATCACGCCTTCGGCGATGGCCTTCGCCAGCCGGTCACGGTACTCGACATTGCCCATGAGCCGGGCTTCGAGCGGGTTGTTGAGGAAGCCGCCTTCGACCAGCACCGCGGGGCAGCGGGTGTGGCGCACGACGTAGAGGTCGCGCGGCTTGATCCCGCGGTTCACGGCGTCCGTGCGGGTCACGAGCGAGGCCTGGATGTAGGCGGCGAGATCTTCGCCGGTGTCATTGAGAGCTGGATCCGGCTTGTTAAAAAATCCGACCCAGGTCCAGGCACTCTCTGGCGGCACCTTCTCCGTAGCGAAATATGTCTCCACACCCGTGGCGGCGGCGTAGCTCGACTTGTTGAAATGGATGCTGACGAAGATCGCGTTGTCGAGCTTGTTGGCGGTGGCGGCACGCTCGGGCAGTGAGACGTAGCGGTCATCGCGCCGCGTGAGCACGGTCGGGAATTTGTAGGCGCTGAGAAGTTTCTCCACGCGGAAGGCAACATCGAGGCTGAGATCCTTTTCCTTTATCCCGTTCCCGCGCGCCCCCTCGTCGTTGCCGCCGTGACCGGCGTCGATGACCACGGTCGGCAAGCCCGGACTGAGCATCGAGGCGAGCCGGCTTTCGAGGGTCGCGGACTCGTCCGGTGCGACGATGAAGGTCAGGCAGCCGCCCAAGACGACCAAGCCGACGCATGGCATTGCGTTCCTCATGCGGAAAAGCTGGCACACTTTGCCGCGAAAGCCAGCCCGACGGCGCTTCCCTGTGGAGCGGCTCTTCGGCTCCGGACGCGCGGCGGCGCGCGGCGCGGGGGCGAAAAAATCGAGTTGGTTCGGATCGTCCACGGTGTCTCCCTATACCATACGCTTCCCTAGGAGCGGACGGATTTCTTCATCGGGAAGCATCCGCCAGGTCATGGGGAGGGTGCCGACGGCTTCGAGTACCGCGGCCTCGATGGAGGTGGCGGCGAGCTGTTCGTCGCGGTGCGCAGCGATCTTTTCCACGGACGGGAGCCCCTCGTCCGGCTCCTCATCCGGCGCGAGATGGCCGATGGCCCACGCGTCGGCGGCCAGCGCGAGCGCGTCGGCGAGCGTGCGGCGCGCGCCATGTTTTTCGCGGAGAAAGCGCTCCATCCGCGCCGTGGCGGGGACGGTTCCGGCGATGACACCGAACTCCTCGTGCGCCCGTCCGAATGCGCCGCCATTCGTGTGGATCGAGCCGTCGTAGTCGAGCCGGAGAAACAGATTGGGCGCTCCGTTTCGCCCCAGTTCGGCGAAAAGCATGCGCGCGAGGTAGGGCGGCCCATAGACCTGCTCGAAGGCCGCCTTGAGCACGGGCGAAAGCGAATAGTTCGCGAGACGGCGGAGCGAGACATCGTGCGCGGAGCGGGCGAAACCCTCCGTGCTCGCGACCTCGATCGCCGCCATGCGCAGGCGCTCGATATCGCCGGGGTGGCCGATCCCGCCGAGGCCGATGCGGTCGTAGATTTCAAACAGCTTCTGCCGCTCGCGCCCGAGGGTGAAAAGCAGGATGCCGTCGCGGTAGCTGAGCGCCGCGATCGGGCTGCCGCCGGCGAGCTGATGCTCGATGTATTCGCGGCGGTTCGCGATTGCTTCGACCCAACGGTACGGTTCTTCGATCATGGCCGTGTCGGTCCT
>JAYTML010000692.1:0-1620 GCA_043728655.1 Chthoniobacter sp.
GCGGAGCGTTCGCTGGATTTCGTCGTGAAGGTGCTCGGTATCGCAAAGGCGGGCGCGGGCTACCTGCCGCTCGATGACAGGGAACCCGCCGAACGGCTCGCGGCGATGAAGGCGGCATGCGCGCTGATCATCGATGCGGAGCCGGATGGCGATGTCCCCTCCGGTCCGGTCGTCTCCGAGGCACGGGCGGACGGGCCGGCTTACGTGCTCTTCACATCGGGCTCCACTGGCGTGCCAAAGGGCGTCATCGTCCCGCATCGCGGAATCACGCGGCTGGTCGTGAATAACGACTACGCTCCGTTTCGCGCGGACGATGTCGTCGCCTTTGCGTCGAACGTCTGCTTCGACGCCGCGACATTTGAGATCTGGGGCGCACTGCTCAATGGCGCCTCGCTGGTCATCACTCCGCACGACGTGCTGCTCTCGCCGAGCGCGCTCCAGGCGCATCAGGCGAAGCACCATGTGAGCGTCCTTTTCCTCACGACCTCGCTTTTCAACCGGCTCGCTCACGAGGCGCCGGCGATGTTCCGCGGCCTGCGGATCCTCGTTTTCGGCGGCGAAGCGGCGGACGCAGAGAGCGTCCGGCTCGTGCTCGGGAATGGAAGGCCGCAGCGGCTCGTCAACGGTTACGGCCCGACGGAGACGACCACCTTTGCCGTCTGCCATGTGATCGACGCGGCCGAAGGGGCGTCGGTACCCATCGGGCGGCCGATCGCCAATACGCGGGTCTTTCTCCTGGACCGTGCGATGCAGCCGGTGCCGGTCGGTGTCGCCGGAGAAATCCACATCGGCGGCCCCGGCGTGGCGCTCGGCTACCACGCCGCGCCGGAGCTGACGGCGGAAAAAATCGCGACCACTGAGTACGGTCGCCTCTACCGGACCGGCGATCTCGCGCGGTGGCTGCCAGATGGCACGATCGACTACCTCGGGCGGGCGGATCAGCAGATCAAACTGCGCGGCTTCCGCATCGAGCCCGGCGAAATCGAAACGGCGCTCCAGCAGCATCCCGGCGTGCGGCAGGCCGTGGTCGGTGAAGCTGCGGGCGAAACCCTCGCCGCGTGGATCGTGCGCGAGGGTGGCGCGGCCCCTGGCACGGATGAACTGCGCGAGTTTCTCCGGCAGCGCGTGCCGTCGGCGATGATTCCGGCCTCGTTCGTGTGGCTCGATGCGCTGCCACTCACCGCGAACGGCAAGCTGGACCGGGCCGCGCTTCCCGCGCCGGGCGTGTCCGGGCATGACCCCGCCGCCGCGCGCACGGCGCCCCGAAACGGCATGGAGACCTCCATTTCGAAGATCTGGGAGGAGCTGCTCGGACGGAACAGCTTCTCGGTTCACGACGATTTTTTTGCGGTCGGGGGCCACTCGCTGCTCGCCATCCAGCTCATCTCGCGGCTGCGCGAAAAATTCCGCGTGGACGTGCCGGTGCGGCGCCTGTTTGACACGCCGACGATCGAAGGCGTAGCACAGTTCATCGACGCCCATCTGCCACCACTGCCAGCACCCAAGCCACTCCAGAGCCTCATCACCATTCAGCGCGGGCGTCCCGAACAGCGCCCGTTTTTCCTCGTGCCGGGCGGCTGGGGCGGGGAGGTCGAGTTTCTCGTCTATGCGCAGATCAAG
>JAYTML010000693.1:0-3592 GCA_043728655.1 Chthoniobacter sp.
CTCGACGCCGGCTCGGGCATGCGCCCGCTGGGCCACGCTCTGGCGGAGGAGTTCGGCGAAGGCGCGATGAATATCACGCTGCTGGTCTCGCACACGCACTGGGATCACATCCAGGGCTTCCCGTTTTTTCTCCCCGCCTACCATGCGAAAAACCGGGTGCGAATCCTCGGCTACGAAGGCGCGCGCGACGGGCTGGCGGCGACACTCGCCTGGCAGATGGAGAGCCCGTATTTTCCGATCGCGCTCAAGCAGATGCCGGGAAACATCCTGATCGAGGAACTGAAGGAGATGTCCTTCAACGTGGGGCCGATCCGGGTGGAGGCATGCTTTTCAAACCATCCCGGGATCTGCGTGGGCTACCGTCTTTTCACGAGCAGTGGCTCTGTCGTGTATCTGCCGGACAATGAGTCCTTCAACGAGCACACGGCGAGCGCCCACGGCGACGCGTTGCCGCGGACGATCGAGGAGAAGCTCGCGAAATTCATCGAGGACGCGGACGTGCTGATCACCGACGCGCAGTACACTGCGGAGGAGTACAAGGAGCACGTCGGCTGGGGCCACGGGTGCGTGGATGACGTGGTGCGCCTCGCCATCGCGGGGCGCGTGAAGCGTCTCTATCTCTTCCACCACGACCCGGCGCACGACGACCGCATGATCTCCGGCATGCTCATGCACGCGCGCGAGCTGGCGGCGGCGGCTGGGAGCAGCATCCGCATCGAGGCCGCGCGGGAGGGGGAGCAGTTCACGATGACGCCGCGTGCGGTGGGCGCGATGTAGGGGATTCTAGTCGGCGGACAGCTCGTACCAGAGCGTCTTGTGATCGGGGGAGATTTCGAGGACTCCGTCCGTGAGTGGGAGTTCGGCGCGGCGCTGGCCGCGGTCGTCGAGCGCCCAGGCTTTCAGCTTTTTGGAAAGGGGCAGCGTGATCTTTGCGGCTACGCCTTCCGCGAGGCTGGGTGCGCGGCCCCATTTCGTGCCGACGCTTTCCTTTTTGTCGTTCGTCCACTCCATGCCGGTGTTTTCGGCGGTGGCGGTGGCGGTGACGAGGATGCGCCGCGCGGTCTTGAAATCCGCGCCGTCGAGGACGGTGAGCTGCACGCAGGCGAAGCCGGCGCGGGTGGCGGCGAAGTCGAGCTTCACTCCGCCGAGGTCGTAGCTGCGGCGCTCGACGAAACCGAGGACACCTTTTGAGCGCGCGGTGTCGATGGTGACGGCCTTGTCGAGCGTGTCCCAGGTGAGCTCGCCGGTGTCGCTCGCGAATTTCGGGCCGGCTGGCGCCGGCGTGGCGGAGAAATTTTGCGCATCGCCCTGCTGCACGCCGACGCGGTGCTGGAGCGCCGCCATCCGTTTCACGCCGAACTGCTCCGCGCCGAGGCGCTGCCCCTGCTCGCGCGCCATCGCCACGGCCATGTCATGCTGGACGTTGGCGATCATCGCGGTCTTCGCCGGGGCGACATCGCCGCGCATGAAGAGCGCGAGCGACGCGGGGAGCGTGGCCATTTTCGCGGGATGCTGGTCGATGTCGAAGAAGCTTGGGAAGTAGCCTTTCGCCCAGTCATCCGAGCGGTGCGAGTAGGCGAATGCGAAGATGCCGTCCCAGTCCTGGAGGGCGGCGTAGGCGCAGATGAGCGGGAAGGTTTCGGCGGAGAACTGGTTCGGCGCGGCGTGGTTGTACTCCGTGCAGACGTAGGGTTTTCCCGCCACGCGCTGGAGCGCGAGCGCGGGCAGCGTGCCGCCGTCCGGCGCGCCGGTCATGGCGGTGTTTTTGACTGTCCAGTCGTTCATGTCCCACGGCCGCCGCGGGAATTGCGGGTGCTGCCAGTAGGCGTGCGAGTCGATGACATCCATGTGCTGCTGGATGAGAAACGGCGACCAGCCGAGCTGCGTGCCGATGATGAGGCTCTTCGCCTTCAAGTCCTCGCGGATGAAGCGGTACATGCCGGGCCAGTAGCGCTGCTCGAGTGTCCAGAGGAAGCGCTGCCAGTCGTCGCGCACCTGCTCGGAGCGGCCGGCGATTTCGGATTTGGTGAAAGGCGCGACACCTCCCGAGGCGTCGCGCGGCACCGAGCCGTCGGTGCCGGCGGGCCGCAGCGAGACGGCGGAAAACTCGAACCAGCCGGCGGCGAGCGCGAGATTGCTGAAGCCGATGCGGGCGTTCGGCTCGCTGGCGTCGGGGGTGAAAAAGACGCGGAAGTCCCGCCACTCGGGACCGACATCGATGTTCTCATTCGTCAGGCCTTTCCACGGTTCGTGCGCCTGCATGACGGCGACATTGATCGTGCGTTTCGCATCGGCACGGGCGCGGAAGGAGAACATGAGCGGCTCGTCCCCCGAGAGCTTGAGCCCGCTCTGGTAGCCCTGCACGTGCCAGCCGAGCGCGCCGGCCTTTCGCACGTCCACGCGGAGGACGCGGTCCTTCACGGTGACGTCGGCGACGGCGCCTTCGTGCTGCTCGAAATACCAGCCGTCCTTTCCGCGCGCGAAGTCGCCGTTCTTCAGCATCTCCGCGCCCGCGGCCTTTGCGCCGGTGGCCCAGGCTGCGGCGAGCTTCGCGTCGTCGCCATATTTTTTGCGCAGCCAGTCCGTCCACATCGCGCCGAGTTCCGCGCGGTAGGGCGCGGCGGCCTTGTCGAGGCCGCCCCAGTTCCACTGCGCGAGGAGCGCGTTCTCGTTGTTGATCTCGATGAGCGCGACGGCGGGCTCATCGGTGTATGCGTTTTTCGTGTACGGATTGACGTGGGTGAGCAGCGCGCGGGCGAAGTCCTTTTGCAGCGCGATCATCTTCGGGGAGAAGTTGTCCACGCCCGCATCGAAGTTCGGGTTGCCCTGCTTTTCCGCGGCGGGCCGGTCGGGGTAAGTGCGCGAGACGTGGAGATTCAGGTCGGTGTAAATGCCGCGCGCCTTGAGCTGCGCGATGAAGTAATCCAGCCGGTCGAGCTGCCCCGGATCGAAGCCCGAGTAGTCCTTTGCCCAAATGCCGCTGGGCGCGGTCTGCCAGTCCATGTGGTGAAAGCGCACGCAGTTGATCCCGAATTTCGCCATTCGCGCGGCGACCTTTTCCGCGTCGTCGTGAGTGGGGAAGTTTGCGCCGAAGGCGAGGTTGACGCCGAAGATGCGAAGGCGTTTTCCATTCGCGAAAAGGTGCCCGTCTTTCACGGTGACAAAGCCGCCCTTTCCCGCCGGGACCTCCAGCCATGCGCTCACATTCGTCGCCGAGGGCGAGGCGTCGTCCCACGGCAGGACAAATGGGAACAGCTCGGCGGCGCGCGTCGCGGCGGATGCCAGCAGCGAGACTAGGAGGGACATGCCGAGCCACGCGAAGCCTCGGCGGAACGAATGCGCCGTGCGCGGTGGAAGGTGCGTAAGTTTCGGCATGTTGAAAAACTCTGGTTAATCGCTGCGGGGATCGGACGCGGCGTCCGGAGCGTCCGCTGAGTTTGGCGTGGGGAGGCTGGAGGATGAAAAGTAATGGGGCGATGGGAAAGCCGAATTCAACAGCTACGACGCGCAGCATGTGAATTCGCAGATTTCTCTACCCGAGGAGGTTGGCCAGGGCGGGGGCGAGTTCGGGATACTGAAAGCGGAAGCCGTG
>JAYTML010000694.1:0-2122 GCA_043728655.1 Chthoniobacter sp.
ATCCCCGGCTTTGACCCCGCCGTCACGCAGCTCATCGAGATGCCATTCAAGGTGGAAGCCGGCGGCGCAATGACCACCGCGCAACTGCGCGACGTGACCGGACGCTGGCCGAATCAGATGCTGAACCGCGCGCCGTTCAACTTCACCAAGATCAACGAGCTCACGCTGACGAATCCCGGAGCTCCCGTCCGTGCCATGATCATGGCCGACGCCCCCAAGCCGAAGGACTCCGCCGTATTCATCCGGGGCCAGGCTGAGACAAAGGGGGAAGTCGTCCCGCGCCGTTTCCTCGAAGTCCTCGCCCCCGACACCAAGCCTTTCGCCAAGGACTCCAGCGGCCGGCTCGACCTCGCCCACTGCATCGCCACGAAAACGAACCCGCTCACCGCCCGCGTGCTCGTAAACCGCGTGTGGATGCACCACTTCGGCGAAGGCTTCGTGCGCACGCTGGACGACGTCGGCACCCAGAGCGAGCCTCCTTCGCACCCTGAGCTGCTCGACTTCCTCGCCGCCTACTTCATGGACAAAGGCTGGTCCATCAAGCAGCTCCACCGCGTCATCATGCTCTCCCGCGTCTATCAGCAGAGCAGCGACACAAACAAAGCCTACGAGCAGATCGACCCGCAGAACCGGCTGCTCTGGCACGCAAACATCCGCCGCCTCGACTTCGAGGCCATGCGCGACTCCCTGCTCCTCTTCAGCGGCAGACTCGACTCCACCGTCGGCGGCCAGCCGGTCAATCTCACCGACGAGCCCTACAGCTACCGCCGCACCGTCTATGGCTACATCGACCGAGGCAACCTGCCGGAACTCATGCAGAGCTTCGACTTCAGCGACCCCGACATGCCGAACAGCAAGCGCGCCACGACCATCGTGCCACAGCAGGCGCTCTTCCTCATGAACAGCCCCATGGCCATCGATGTCGCCCGCCGCGTGGTCGCCCGCCCCGAGGTCACAGGTGCGAGCGACGACCTTGCCCGCGTGATCACGCTTTACCGCATCATCTTCCAGCGCAATCCCAAGCCGCCCGAGATCAAGATGGCGATGGCCTTCGTCGGAACCGAAAACAAAGCGCAGGTCGAAGTCGTGGCCGCCGCTCCCGTCGATACCAAACTCAACGCCAAGATCGCCGCCAAGCGCGCCGAGATGAAGAAGAACCGCGACGGCACCAAGGCGATCCAGAACGAAGGTGACATCGTCGAGCGCAAGCCGCTCACGCCTTGGGAAACCTACGCGCAGGCCCTCCTCTTCTCGAACGAAGCGGCCTACGTGAATTGAGAGCATCATCGGTCGGTCCGGCTTCGCGCTCGCCGGAAATACGCTGCCAGCAGTACACAGCGGCGTGGAAATAATCGTCTCCTCGCTCGCCCGTCTTCCTTGGATCGGCCCTCGCCTTCGGAAAGCCTATTGGAATTACATCGCCTGGAAAACGAACCCAGTCCCGCGGATCCGTCGTGCGATGGCGGGGCGCGAGACCGTGTCGGTCCTCGTCATCGGCGCGAACGACGGCCCGTCCACGGATCCGATCTTTCCGCTGATGCACGAGCACCCGCATTGGCGCGGCACGTTCGTCGAGCCGGTTCCCTATCTTTTTGAAAAACTGCGGCAGAACTACGCCGCGCACGCAGGCTGCAGATTCGCCAACGTCGCCATCTCCACCACCGCCGGCGCGCTCCGGTTTCACTACGTCTCCCCGGAAGCGAGGAAGGAACACCCCGAGTTTCCCACATGGGTCGAGCAGCTCGGCACCTTCGACAAATCCATCATCCTCGACGCACTCGAAGGACGATTGGAACCCTACATCGTCGAACTCGACATCAAGGCCATCACGCTTGCCGAACTCCTCGCGCGCGAGCAGATCACCACCATCGACGTGCTCATGATCGACACCGAGGGGCACGACTGGAAAATCCTCCAGCAGCTCGATCTCCAGCGTTACAAACCCGGCGTCATCCTTTTCGAGAGCTGCTTTCTTTCCCCGCAGGACCGCGCCGCCGCCCGCCGCTTTCTTGAGCCGTTCTACCGCATCAAGGACCTGGGCAAAGATTACTTCTGCTCGCGAAAACCCGCCGCTGCCTGATCCGCTGACGGTCGCCCGCGATGCGCGCTTGTCGGGGCGCGG
>JAYTML010000695.1:0-7545 GCA_043728655.1 Chthoniobacter sp.
ACCGGCATCCCCATCGTCCCCGGCGCGATGCGCGACGCGATCAACTACCTCCTCGAAGTCCAGTGGGACCACGCGCAGCAGCAGGACGTGACGCTCGCACTCATCGAACCGGGCTCCGCATCGGCGTTGAGCGACATGCGGCACCTGCCCGGCGTGATCGATGCCGAAGCCTTTCGCAGCGTGCCGGCGCGGCTGCGCTTCGGTCATCGCACACGGCGGCTCGCCGTCACCGGCGTGCCGCGCGAGGGCGCGCTCGTCCGGCAGCTCGATGAAAACGGCGCGCCACTCGCGCTCCCGCCCGACGGCCTGCTCGTCTCTGCCAAGCTCGCGGAAATCCTCGGTGCGAAACCCGGTGACCGGCTCATCCTGGAAGTCCAGGAAGGACGGCGCCCGGTATGCGAGGCGACGATCCGCGGACTCATCACCGACTACGCGGGCATCGCCGCCTATATGGATGTCGAAGCTCTGCACCGGCTCATGCGCGAAGGGCCGACGGTCAGCGGCGGTTACCTGACCGTCGATAGAAACCGATGGACTGAGTTTCTCGACGCGGTCAAAGAATCCCCGCGCATCGCCGCGCTCGGCATCAAGCGGGCCGTGCGCGAGAGCTTTCGCAAAAGCACCGCCGACATGATCGGGCTCGTGCAGGGGCTCTACTTTTCCTTCTCCATCGTGGTCGCTTTCGGCGTGGTCTATAACAGCGCGCGCATCGCCCTTTCCGAGCGGAGCCTCGACCTAGCCACGCTGCGCGTCCTCGGCTTCACCCACCGCGAAGTCGCCGCCGTGCTCATCGGCGAGCTGGCGCTGCTCACACTCCTCTCACTGCCCATCGGTCTGGGCATCGGCAGCTTGCTGGCGCGCGGCATCGTCGGCATGGCCAGCACCGAGAGCGTGCGGCTGCCGCTCGTGCTCACGGCTCGCACTTACGCCACGGCTGTGCTCATTGTCCTCGCGTCCGCGACATTTTCCTTTGCCGTCGTCAGCCGACGCCTCCACCAACTCGACCTGCTCGGCGTATTGAAAGCGCGCGACTGACCTCTCTTTGTGAAAACCCAGACGACCACGACCACCACCGCCGCACCACGGCGCCCGCGCAAGCGGGGCGCCTGGCGGCGCTTCATCCCACACGCAATCGTCGCGGCGCTCGCCATCGCGATCCTGGCCGGGCTGCGCCCGCGGCCCATCGCGGTGGAGGCGGGCACCGTCGCCACCGGTCCGCTCGAGGTGACGGTGCTCGAGGAGGGCAAGACGCGGATCCGGCATCGCTACATGATCTCGCCGCCAATCTCCGGCTACCTGAACCGCATCCCGCTCCGCGCCGGCGACCGCATTGAGGCCGGCGCGACGGTGCTGGCGATAATCCAGGCCCAGCCCTCGAGCTTCCTCGATCCGCGCACCCGCGCCGAGGCCGAGGCCCGGGCAAAAGCCGCCGAGGCCTCGAAGATGCGGGCCGAATCCGATCTCGAACGGCTCCGGGCCTCGCTCGAACTGGCGCAGAAGGACAAGGTGCGGGCCTCGGATTTGAAAGCGAAAGGCGCGATCTCGGCGAAGGAATGGGACGCGGCGGAGAGTCAGGTGACGGTGCTCACCCGCGAGCTGCACTCCGCGGAGTTTGCCGTCCGCGTAGCGGAGTTTGAGCGCGCGCAAGCCCAGGCCGCCCTCACGCAGGCGCAGATGCCGGCGACGGAAAAAGGCGAACCCCTCACGCTCGTGGCGCCCGTCACCGGCTTCGTCCTCAATGTGCTGGAAGAAAGTGCGCGCACGGTGCTCGCGGGTGTGCCGATCATGGAGGTCGGCGATCCGACCGATCTCGAAGCGGAGATCGAACTGCTCTCCAGCGATGCGGTCGGCGTGCAGCCCGGCGCGGAGGTTTCCATCGAGCAATGGGGCGGCGACGCGCCGCTGCGCGGAAAGGTGACCGCTGTCGAACCCGGCGGCTACACGAAAATCAGCGCGCTCGGCGTGGAGGAGCAGCGCGTGAAAGTGCGCGTGGAATTCATGGATCCGATTCCCGTGGCGCATCCGCTCGGCGACCGCTTCCGGGTCGAGGCGCGCATCCTGACGTGGCGCGGCGAGAGCGTCCTGCAGGTGCCCACCGGCGCGCTTTTCCGGCGCGGAAACGACTGGATGACCTTCGTGCTCGATGGCGGGCGCGCGCGACTGACCAAAGTGGAGCTTGGCCACATGAATGGGACGGCCGCCGAGGTGCGCGCCGGGTTGGAGCCGGGCCAGTCTGTGATCCTCCACCCGCCCGACGCAGTGGCGGACGGGGCGCGGGTAAAGGCGCGCGCGCCGAGGTAAGGAAGCCGCGACTACGGCGACGGGGCGGTATCGAGCGTGTGCTCAAACAACGTTTCCTGCTCCTCGGCTTCGGCGGATGCGGCTGGGTCCTCGGGCGCGAGTTCCTGCGCCCGTGCGCTGGCGGTCCGGGAGCGGGTGGCCCAGCCGAGCTGCGCGGAGACGCGTGCCACCTCACGCCAGGCGGCGGCGTCCTTTGGCTGCAGGCGCACACGGTGTTCGAGCTGTTCGGCGGCTTCGATCGCATGGCCGCGAAAGGCGTCCCACCCGCGCGCGGTCAGGTCGTAGCCGCCGGTGAGGATCTTCCGTCCGTCGGGACTCCAATCGACGGCGTGGAGCTCGGAGGTGCCCGCGCCGCGCATGAGCTGCGCGACCTGATCCCCGGTCTGCGCGTTGAAGACGAGCAGCACGCCGTCCTTTCCGCAGGTCGCGAGGCGGCGGCCATCCCGGCTCCAGGCGACACGCCAGATGCCGCCGCCGTGTCCGGTGAAAGTGCGCACCAGCCGTCCCCGGCGGGTTTCGAGGAGCCCGGCGGTGCAGTCCTGGGTGACGAATGCGAGCCACTCCCCATCCGGGCTCCACGCGAGATCGAAAACCTGCCGCGGCGACTCGTGTTTGGAAATCACTGCGCCGGAAAGAGGCGGCGGCGCGGCCCGCCATTCGGCGATCATGGTGCCGGCGAACGCGTCCCAGATTTGAATCGCGCCGTCCTCGCCGCCGAGCGCGAGGCGGCGCCCGTCGCCGCTCCAGACGAGACTGCCGGTGGGGCGCGCGATCTCGGCCAGTGACGCTCCGGTCTGCGCGTCCCACACCTGCACGCCGGCCGGACCCGCGGCAGCGAGGGACTTGCCGGACGGACTCCATGCCACGCGGTTCACGTCCTTCATCGGGAAAGCGCCGAGCGAGTTTCCTGTCGCCGCATCCAGGACCTCGACCTCCCCCGCGTGGCGCGAGGCGGTGGCGAGGCGGTCTCCCGTCGGCGACCATTCCACGTCAAAGAGGCTGCCACGCGCCTGAAACACCCCGGTCTCCGCGCCGGTCGCCGCGTCGAGGAGATGGATGCGGTCCTCGAAATTCGTGACGGCGATCCGGCGTCCGTCCGGGCTCCAGCGGGCGCCCGAGATCCAGTTTCCCAGCCGTGTGGCAAAGGCACTCTCCGGGCTGGCCGCCGCGCTCCAGCCGCGGAGCGTGCCGTCGGCTCCGCCGGAGAAAAGCGCGCCGCCATTTGTGCCGGGGAGCTGCGCCCAGATCAGCGCGTTGATCTCGCCCGCGTGGCCGGTGAAAATCTGCCGCGCTTCCTTCCCATCGTGAGGCGAGGTGATGCGGATGGTTCCGTCGTGGCTGGCACTCGCGAGGCGGCGTCCGTCCGGGCTCCACGCCAGCGCGCTGACCATGCCGCGGTGCAGCGGCTCGGAAAAAGCCCGCCGCTTTCCTGCGATCTCAAAGACTGTGACCGTAAGATGTTTCGAGCCTGCGGCGACAAACCGGCCCGCCGGGTCGAGGGCGATGCTGTAGATGTCGCTGCCCGTCGGCGCGTGTTCGGAAAAGCGCGCGCGGTTCGCGAGATCGAAGACTTCGATGGCGTCGCCTGCATCGAGTTCGCCGACGGCGAGCTTTGTGCCGTCGGCGGACCAGTGCAGTGCCGCGACGCCATTTTCCGATTCCGCGAGCGTCTCGAGCCGGCCCGCCTCGTCCTTCGCCAGCGGTTTCCAGAGGCGGATTTCCTTCCCGCTGCTGCCGATCGCGAGCTGCGGTTCGCCGTCGCCGGCCGGCCGCCACGCCACGCTGCGCACGCTTTCCCCATCGCCGAGCGGCAGCTCGGCGAGCATGGCCTTGGTGGCTGCATCCCACACGCGCACCAGGCCGTCCGCGCCACCGGACGCGAGCAGGTTTCCCGCGCCATGCCACGCCACCGCCGCCGCCGCGCCGGCATGCGCGCGGATGCGGAAGTAGGGGACGAATCCGCGCGTCCCCCAGACCGCGATCTCGCCATCCGCGCCTCCGGTGGCGAGCCGCGCGGCATCGGCGCTGATCGCGATGGCCAGCACCCCGCCCGGATGCGCCTGCACGCGGATGCGGTCCTGATTGAGCTGGCCGATGAGGTAGAACCATTCCCAGCCGCGCAGATCCCGGCCGCCGGGCTCGCGACGATGCCGCTGAAGCAGCTCGCGGGCGCTCTCGGGCCGGCCCTCCGCGAGATGCTGGCCGGCCTGGAGCATGTGCGAATCGTAGAGATGCGCCTCCGCCACGTCGCGCTGCTCGTCGGCGATCCGCTTCGCCGCCCGCGCCCGGTCGCGCTCCTGCACGACCTTGATGGTGAAGGCCGTGCCCGCGAGCAGGAGAAGCGCGGCGGCGGTGGAGAGAGTCCGGTTGCGGCGGAGAAAGAGCGCGGCCCGCTTCCAGACGCCCGCTTTCTCCGCGCCGGTGGCGAAGCCATTCTGGTAGGCGGTGATTTCGAGCTGCAGGTCAGGGACCGTGGCGTAGCGGTCGCGCGGGTCGCGCGCCAGGGCTTTCATCGCGACGGCGGCAAGCGAATCGGGGACGCGTCCGCCCGGTGAATGCGGGAGCTTTTTCAAACCGAGCACCTCGGCCGGCCTGACGATTGCGCCGGTCCGCACGCTTTCCAAAATCTCCCCCTTCTCGCCCGTGAATGGCGGCTGCAGCGTGAGCATGTGGTAGAGAATCGCGCCGAGCGAGTAGATGTCGGCGCGCGCGTCGAGCTGGGCGATTTCGCCATTCGCCTGCTCCGGCGGCATGTACTGGAGCGTGCCCATGACGGTGCCGGTGACGGTAGGATAGTCGTGGGAGGAAAGGCGGAAGACGGAAGTGCCGTGCGCGCCGGGCGCGGCGTGGACGAGGCCCGGTGCCGCACCGTGGTCTTCCGCCTTTCCCATCACCTTCGCGAGTCCCCAGTCCATGACGAGCGCCTCGCCGTACTCGCCGAGCATGATGTTCTCGGGCTTGAGATCGCGGTGGATGATGCCTTTGGAATGCGCGAAGGCGACGGCGTCGCAGATTTTTTGGAATATCGTGAGCAGCGCGCTGAGCGGATATTTTTTCGCGTTCGCGGGATCGTCGAGGGCGAGAAGGCTGAGGACTTTTCCGAGAGAAACGCCGCGCACGAACTTCATCGTGTAAAACGGCTGGTCGAGCTCATTCACGCCCAGTTCATGCACGGGGACGATATTCGGATGCTCGAGCTGCGCGGTGATTTGCGCCTCCTGGACAAAGCGTCCGATGTCCGCCGGGCGCGTGCAGTCGATCATGAGCTTCATCGCCACGGTGCGCTGCGTGGCCAGCTCGTGCGCGTCGAGGATCACCCCCATGCCGCCGCGGCCGGCCATCGGGCCGATCTCGTACTTGCCGTTGCCGAGGATTTCATCCGGGAGCAACTGGCGGACGGTCTCGGTCTGCGGCGCGAGCGTTTCTCCGGGCTCCGCCGGGGTCTTCAGCCGGCGCACCGAGATGATGGCCGCGCCGAGGCGGATTTTCTGGCTGGGGAAAACGATGCGCGGCGCAGTGATGGCCTCGCCATTGACGAAGGTGCCGCCGGTGCTGCCGAGATCCTCCACGAGCCACTCGTTGAAGCCCAGGCTGAGCAGCGCGTGGCGCGGCGCGACGCCGTCCGCTGTGATGGGAATATCCGCGTCCGGCGCGGTGCCGATCACGTACTCGCCTGGCGGCAGGACGCGGGTGAGCGGCGGCGCGGAGCCGCAGGCGACGGAGACTTCGGTCGGGAGCGCGACCATATTCATTGGCGTATCGGTTCGGGGGCCTGGCGGCAAGCGGGCGCTACGGCACGCACGCCGGCTCTGACTCGGCGGGAAAGCGCTCCATCGCTTCACCGGCAAGGCGCGCCTCGCCGTCGGTGAGGTAGCGCGCGGTGCCGCCCGCGACGTACAGCCCGATGCGTCGGCAGACCTCGTCGGCAGAAATCATGTCCATGCAGCGCGGCAGTGCATACGCGGCCCCGGCTCCCGAGGCATCCGGCACATCGACCACATCGACGCACAGATTCCGGTCCTGTTCGTCGCCGTCGCCGAGCGGCACGGTCCGGCTTTTCCAGCAGCCTCCATTGTCGCAGCAGAAGAGAGCGCCATTCGTGTGGATGAACTGATGGTGCGGATACGCCTCCCACTGCATGGGCTCGCGCCCGCCCGCCACGACGACGCAGGGACGGCTGAGAGGCCGGCCGCCTTTCACCTCGACCGCGGCGGCGAGGTGCATGAGCAGAGTGACCGGGCAGACGACGCCCTGCGCGTGATAGACCAGGCGCACGAGCTGGCGCAGATCCGTCCGCCCGCGCAGATCGAGCACTCCGCGGAGCGGCGGGTGGACGTGGTGCCGCTCGCCCACCTGGACGAAAAAAATCCGTCCGCGAAAGTGATCGACGACCTGCTGCCAGCGGGCCTGATCCCACCACTTGATGGTGAAGTCGGGCTTGCCGCCGGCGACGATGATCCAGAACGGCACCGGCTCGCCGGTGATCTCCTGAACCTGCGACATCCAGATCTTCTCCTCGGGTGAAAGGTGCAGGTCGCCCTTGAAAGCGGTGGGCTCGACCGGCAGGCCGAGCTCCTCGCCGAGGAATGCCTGGAACGCGCGGACAAAATGCACGGGGCGTTCGTTGCTGTGATGAATGAGCGGATAATCGCACTCGATCACCTCGATGCCCGGCGCATCCTCCGGGAGTGGCGTGATCCACGGGTTGTTTTCCCAAAGCGCGTCGCACGGCGTGCGCACGTCGGTCACGAAGCGGCCCGGGTGCGCGAGATGCAGATCGCGCACGGCGGCGGTGAGCATGACGATATCGCCAGGCGACTGGCCGTTTCGCAGCAGCAACCTGCGCGGAGACTCCGCGCGACCGGCCGGATGGGAGGCTCCGGTCAAGCCACCAGCGGCGGCTGCCTCTTCGAACTCGAGCTCGATCCCACGTGCGAACCGATCCGCGACTGGCTCGACAGGGAACTGGAGCTGGAACTCGAAACCGAACTCGAGCTGCAGCTCGGAATCGCCGACCAACTGCTCGAAGTCCGATCGCTCCAGCTCGAGCTCGAACGCGACCCGATACTCCCGATGCTGCTCCGACCCGAATCCGGGGCCGAGCCAAAGCCGCTTTCGCTTGCAGCCAGCCTGACTTGGAATCCGCCGCCGCCGCTTACGATCTGTTCCGACATGAATGAACTAGCCATAGTGCGTGCGTTGCTAGTCGGAACGATCTTGCCTGACAAGCGTATAGTTCTCCGA
>JAYTML010000696.1:0-5541 GCA_043728655.1 Chthoniobacter sp.
ACCCCCGTGAGGCTGTGCAGCTCGATCCACTCCGTATCGCCCGCGAGCGGGTGGTAGTGGATTTCGTTGATAACCACGGCTGCATCAATGGCATGCGCACGCGAGAGCAAAAGGAGCGGGAGGCTGAGGCAGATGACGAGGAACCGGCGAAGGGGAGCGGGCATTGGGGTGGCGCGACCTTCGAGGTGGTGCCGGTAACGGTCAAATTAAGAACGGGCGACTGGCGGCCGGAGCGCGACCGGGTACGGATCCCTTGACTCATTAAGGAAGCCCCACTTAGCCTGCGCCTTTCTCACCCTTTAGGAGCCACACCACCTTGGACTTAAAAGAAATCAAAGAACTCATCGCATTGATGAGGAAAAACGACCTCTCCGTCTTCAAAATGGAGAAGGAAGGCTTCAAAATCACCCTGAAAAAGGGCACGGACTTCCAGCCGGTCATCACCTCCACGGCCCCCGCCGCCATGGTCGCCGCACCCGCGGCGGTCGCCGCGCCGGGCCCGGACGCCGCTGCCGCTCTGAAAGACGCCGCCTCCCTGCGCGAGATCGCCTCGCCGATGGTGGGCACATTTTACGGCTCGGCCTCGCCGGACTCAGGACCCTACGTCACGGTCGGGCAGGAGGTCACGGAGGACACAGTCGTCTGCATCATCGAGGCCATGAAGGTGATGAACGAGATCAAGGCCGAGGTGCGCGGGGTCATCGCCGAGGTCGTGGCGGAAAACGGCAAGCCCGTGCAGTTCGGGCAGGCGCTTTTCCGGGTGCGTTAAGCTGCGATGTTCAACAAAGTCCTCATCGCCAACCGCGGCGAAATCGCCCTCCGCGTCATCCGCGCATGCAAGGAACTGGGGGTCAAGACGCTGGCCGTTTACTCCGAGGCGGACGTGGATTCGCTCCACGTGCAGCTCGCGGACGAGGCCATCTGCATCGGGCCGGCGGCGAGCGCGCAGTCTTATCTGAAGATCGACCGGATCATCAGCGCCGCCGAGATCGGCGACGTGGACGCGATCCATCCCGGCTACGGATTCCTGAGCGAGAACGCGCACTTCGCGGACATCTGCGAGAGCTGCAATATCAAGTTCATCGGGCCGCCCGCCGACGCCATCCGCTCGATGGGCGACAAGAATACCGCGCGCGCCACGGCGAAGCGCGCCGGGATGCCGGTGACGCCAGGCTCGGACGGCATCGTCGAGACGGAAAAGGAGGCGCTGCAGATCTCCCGGAAGATGGGCTATCCGGTGATGATCAAGGCGACGGCCGGCGGCGGGGGCCGCGGCATGCGCGCGGCGCACAATGACAGCTCGCTTGTCTCCGGCTACCACGCCGCGCGGCAGGAGGCGGAAAAGGCGTTCGGCAACTCCGCCGTCTATATCGAGAAGCTCATCGAGAACCCGCACCACATCGAATTCCAGATCATGGCCGACATGCACGGCGACGTGGTGCATCTCGGCGAGCGCGACTGCTCCATGCAGCGCCGCAACCAGAAGATCATCGAGGAGACACCCTCGCCGATCATGACGGACGAAATCCGCGAGCGGATGGGTGAGGACTGCGTGCGGCTGGCCAAGGAGGTGGGCTACGTCGGCGCGGGCACCATCGAGTGCCTGATGGACGACCACGGGCACTACTACTTCATGGAGATGAACACCCGCATCCAGGTCGAGCACTGCATCACCGAGGAGGCCTACGGCGTCGATCTCGTGAAAGAGCAGATCAAGATCGCGGCGGGCGAGCCGCTCTCCCAGTACATGCACAACGCGAAGCGGAAGTACCACGCCATCGAGTGCCGCATCAACGCCGAGGACCCGTTCCACAATTTCCAGCCATGCCCCGGCAAGATCGAGCTCTACTACGCGCCCGGCGGCCGCGGCATCCGCATCGACTCGCACGCCTACGCCGGCTACACCGTGCCGCCGCATTACGACTCGATGATCGCCAAGGTCATCGCCATGGGCACGACCCGCGCCAACGCCATCGCGCGCATGAGCCGCGCGCTCAGCGAGTACATCCTCACCGGCATCAAGACGACCATCCCCTTTCAGGAGGCGATCATGCGCGACCCGGATTTCGTGCGAGGGAAATACAACACCGGGTTCGTCCAGAAGATCATCGACTCCCGCGTGGCGCAGTTCGCGTCGCGGTAGGAAAAACCTCCCGTCATCCCGGGCGAAGGCGGCGGGTGGAAAAATGCCGGATGACGGAAAAAATCAGAATGAAGAACCGCCCGCCGTGCGCCGTGCCCCTCCGACTTCGGCATCCGTCATCCGGCATTCGCCCCCTCTTCTCCGGGAACTGCGCTTCCTGCTCAAAGTCTCGCGGCCCGGTTTCTGGCTGACCTCGGTCTGGTTCTATCTGCTGCCGCTCGGGCAGCGCGAGGTCTTCGGCAGCGGCGCGTTCCTGCTGGGCCTTTTCTACGTCACGTTTCCGCTCGGCATGCTCATCTACGGCTGGAATGACCTCGTCGATTTTGAAACCGACCGGCTCAATCCGCGCAAGGACACATTCCTCTTCGGCGCCCGCCCCACGCCCTCGCAGATGAGGCGGCTGCCACTGGCCATCGCGCTCGTCCAGTTGCCGTTTGCCGCCGCCTTCGTCTGGATCGTCGGGTGGAAGGCGCTCGGATGGTTCGCAGCGCTCAGCGCGGCCACGGCGATCTACAATGGCCCCGGCATCGGCTTCAAGGGCCGGCCGGGCCTCGATCTGCTGAACCAGGTCGGCTACCTCCTCGTCTTCGTCCTCAGCAGCTGGCTTTGCCGCGTCCCGCAACTGCCGTGGTTCACCTTCGCGTTCGGCGCGCTCTTTGCCATGCACTCCCATCTTTTTGGCGAAATCATGGACGCCGGGCCCGATCGCGCGGCCGGGCGCCGGACCACGGCCGTGGCCATCGGCATCCTGCCTTCCAAGGCGCTGCTCATCGCGCTGCTGCTGGCCGAGGCGGCTCTGGTGTGGCAGTGCGCGCGTGACCCGTGGATCGCCGCCGCGCTCCTGGGCGGCGCGTGTTTTTTCACCGCGGACGCCCTCGTCCTCTGGCGCGAGCGACCCTACGCCCCGTGGCAGATGCGCCTTTTTTTCCTCGGCTGGAACGCTGCCGCCGCCCTCAGCATCCCATGGGTCTGGAAAACGGCGACCCTCGCCGGGGTGCGCTGATATTCGGAAAATTCCCATTGCACTCCCGCGGAAACCCGATTACTCCTTCCGCCCATTTTTTACCGCCAAGAAACACGCCTGCATACCTTTTATGTCCACTGAACTGATGACGGAACTTCTCGAGGCTGGTGTCCACTTCGGCCACCAGACCAAACGCTGGAACCCGAAGATGAAGCCATTCATTTTCGAGAAGCGCAACGCCATCTACATCATCAATCTCGGCAAGACCGTCGAGCAGCTCGATGACGCGACGAAGTTCCTGAGCGAGGTCGCCGGCCGCCGCGGGAAGGTGCTCTTTGTCGGCTGCAAGAAGCAGGCGCAGGAGGCGATCAAGGAAGCCGCGCTGGCATGCGGCCAGTTCTACGTGAACCAGCGCTGGCTCGGCGGCACGCTCACCAACCTCGCGACCATCCGCAAGAGCATCGCGCGGATGAAGTATATCGAGAACCTCGACAAGCAGCCCGAGTATTCAAAGATGGGCAAGCAGGAGATTTCCGCGATCCGGCGCGAGGGCGAGAAGCTCAAGCGCAACCTCGAAGGCATCCGTGACATGGAGAAATATCCCGACGCCATCGTCATCATCGACACGATGCGCGAAAGCATCGCCGTCGCCGAGGCCAACCGCCTCAAGATCCCGGTCGTCGCCATCGTCGATACGAACGCCGACCCCGACCTGATCAAGTATCCCATCGCCGGAAACGACGACGCCATCCGCGCCATCCGCATCGTCCTCCAGAAGCTCGTGGACGCCATCGTCTCGACGAACACCGGCCGCTCGAAGAAAGACCAGGAAGCTCTCGCTGGCGTCAGCGAATAACCCGGCCGTCTCGGCACACCCCCTTTCGGAGAGACGAGGGCCCAGCGCTCTCGTCTCTTCGCATTTTCAACCCTAGCCATCCAAACATCCCTATGAGCACAGCCACCGTCATCGACGCACAACTCGTCAAGACCCTCCGCGAAAAAACCAACGCCGGACTGATGGAATGCAAGCGCGCCCTCACCGAAACCGGCGGCGATCTCGAGGCCGCCATCGACGTGCTCCGCGCGAAAGGTGCGGCCAGCGCAGCGAAGAAGGCCGACCGTGAAGCGAAGGACGGCGTCATTGCCCAAGCGATCCTGCCCGGCGCGAAAGTCGGCGTGCTCGTCGAGGTGAATTGCGAGACGGATTTCGTCGCAAAGAACGACAGCTTCCGCGCCTTCACGGACGACATCGCGCGCAAGATCGCCTCAAACCCCGACGTCGATCTCGAAAGCGAGCGCGTCGCCGCCGTGCAGAAGATCGGCGAAAACGTCCGCATCCGCCGCAGCGCCCGAGTGGAAGTGACCGGCCACGGCTCGCTCGCCGCCTACATCCACACCGGCTCCAAAGTCGGCGTGCTCGTCGAGGTCGGCTCGGAAAAGGACGGCACCGCGAACACGGAGGAATTCAAGCAACTCGTCCGCGACATCACCTTGCAAATCGCCGCCGCCAATCCGGTCTGCGTTGATCGCTCCCAGGTTCCCGCCGCCCTCGCCGAGCGCGAGCGCGCGATCTACCGCGAGCAGGTGCCACCCGGCAAAACACCAGAGATGGTCGAAAAAATCGTCGAAGGGAAAATGGTCAAATTTTACAGCGGCGCGTGCCTCGTCGATCAGGCGTTCATCAAGAACCCCGACCAGACCATCGCACAGCTCGTCGCGGCGAAGAGCAAGGAACTCGGCGACAACCTCGTGATCCGCCGTTTCCTCCGCTACATGGTCGGCGAGGAAATCGCGGCCTAAGCTCCAGCGCGGGCCTGAGCCCTGCGATTCATCGATTGCGCCGATGCGCCCGGCGGCGTGCCGACAGGCGATTGCTTGACGAGATGAAACCCCGCCGCGTCACCATCCTCCGCAAGGGCCTGATGGTGCTCGCGCTCCCGCTGCTCTATCAGGCGCTCTTTATCGGGCTGCTCCTGAAGCGGCAGCACGACCACAATCAGGCGCAGCGTTGGGCCGTCCATACGAAGGACGTGCTCATTCAGACCGACACCATCCTCCGGCATGTGCTCATCTCGCAGAGCGATCTGCGCGGCTACATTCTCACCGGGCGCGAGGTCTTCGCGGAGGAAAGGACGGGCGCGGAAGCGGTCATCGGGTCCGAACTCCGGAAAATGGCAGGGTTGATTCACGACAATCCCCGGCAGCAGGAGCGCTTTGCCGGGATCGCCGCGCTCGTGGATGCGCGGCTTGATTTCGAGCGCGGCGTCATGGCCCGGATGCGCGAGGTCGGACAGCAGCAGGTGCTGGCGGAGAACAGGGACATGCCGGGCAAGGTTCTCACCGACCAGCTCTCGGCGAAGATCGAGGAATTCCGCACTGCCGAGGAAAGTGTCGCCACGGAGCGCCTGAACCGGCTGGAACGCTCCAGCAGCGC
>JAYTML010000697.1:0-1662 GCA_043728655.1 Chthoniobacter sp.
GGCGTTGGTGGCGATATTCCCGCCGAGGCTGCACTCCTTCATGCTCGCGGGGTCGGGCGGGTAAAAAAGGCCGCACTTTCTCGCCGCAGCCTGGAGCACTCCGGTGATGACGCCCGGCTCCACGACGGCCACGGCGTCGGCGAAGCTGATCTCTTTGATCCGGTTCATCCGCGCGAGCGAGAGCGCCACGCCGCCGCGCATCGGCACGCACCCGCCGACGTAGCCGACGCCCGCGCCGCGCGGGGTGACGGGGATGCGATGGCGCGTGGCGAATTTCATCAGCCGGCTCACGTCGTCGGTGGATTGCGCGAAGACCACGGCTTCCGGCTCGCGGCTCGCAAACCATTTGTCCGTCGCGTGCGTGGCGAGCGTCGGCGCATCGGCGGCGACGCGGTCTTTCCCGAGCAGGCGGGTGAGCTGGCGCGCGAGCGTCATTCCCGCGGCGGCCTGCGCTCTTTGCCGGTGAAAACCTTCTGGATGCTGTCGCCCATCCGGTCAAAAAGGCCGGGCTTTTTCGGAGGCGGCGTGGCCACCGGTGGATCGACTGGCTCGGCAACCATAACGGGCATCGGCGTCGCGCGCGGCTCGACGACGACGGCGGCAGGGTCGCGCAGGCGGTCCTCGGGTTTCGGCGTGACCGGCTGCGGCGCCGGCGGCGCAGGCGGCACGGGCGGCGGCGGTTCGGCTGGGAAGCCGTCGCGCGCGACCACGGTGCCTTTGCCGGCGCTGATGAAGATGTGGCCCAGCTCCTTTCCCTCCTCGTCGAGACACGTCACTTTCCAAAGCGGCGCGGCGGCGGCCCCGCTCTTTTTCAGCTCGTACTGCATCGTCGCCACCGTCATGTTGTTCGCAAAGGCGTACTGCTGCGCGAGCTGGGCGGCGCGGTCGGAATTGATCTTCAGGCCGTCGGTCCCGACCACGTCCTCCAGGCGCACGTTCTCGGCAAACTGGGACACATCGCGCGAGGCCACGATCTCTCCGCCGGCCACCACGTACTCATGCACGCCGGTCTCCGCCTTCGGGTCATACACGATGAAATGCCAGCGCAGCGGCACCGGCGTGCCCTCGCGGGCCTCGATGAGGGCCAGCCGCTTTGCCTCGCCCCGCGGGAGCAGGCGGAGCGCGGCGAGCGCGGAGCCGGCGGGTTCTTTCTCCGCATGGAGAAACCCGGCGCTGAGGAGCAGGAAAAGTGTGACGGGAAAGGACAGACGCATGGCCGGAAGTTCGGGGCGGAGTCTAGCGCAGATGCCCCCCTTTCCAAGTGAATGTCCGCAGGCGCCGCCGTGAGGAATTGCTTTACGCATCCGGCGCGGACGCCCAAGTTTTTCGCATGATCATCAAGCCCAAGATTCGCGGATTCATTTGCACCACGGCCCATCCGGAGGGATGCGCGGCGCATGTGCAGGAGCAGATCGCCTATGTGCGTGGAAAGGGTGCGGTCCCCGGCATGGCGAAGCGTGTCCTGGTGATCGGCTCATCCACGGGCTACGGGCTTTCGAGCCGCATCGTGGCGGCATTTGCGGGCGGCGCGGCCACGCTCGGCGTATTTTTTGAAAAGGGCGGCGAGGAGGGCCGGACGGGCAGCGCCGGGTGGTACAACTCGGTGGCTTTCGAGAAAGCCGCGCACGCCGCCGGGCTCTACGCGAAGAGCATCAATGGCGA
>JAYTML010000698.1:0-1609 GCA_043728655.1 Chthoniobacter sp.
GGGTCGCCGCACAGCGCGCTGATCCGGCGGTGGCTGCGCGACGGGCAGGAGCTGGGCACGTCGGCCATCGCGTGGTCGGAGTTCTGCAACGGCCCGCACAGCAAGCCGCAGAAGGACGCCGTCGCGGCCGTGCTGGAGCATCCGCGTCAGCGAATTCACCTGGCAGCAGGCGGAGCAGGCCTCCCGGCTTTTCCACTACACCGGGCGCAAGCGCGGCTCGCACGCGGACTGCATGATCGCCGCCGCCGCGATGGTCCTCGGCGTCACCGTGGCCACGCGGAATGTCGCAGACTTCGAGCCCTTCCTCCCGCACGGGCTGAAGCTGCTCCCGGTGCCGACGAAAGCCTGATTCCGGCTTGCCCTCGCCCCGGCGGAAAGCCGACAAACCGCGCATGCGCTACGCCCCGCTCGACCCCGCCATTTTCACCGCAAACCGCACACGCCTCGCCGCGCTGCTGCCGCCGAAGTCCATCGCGATCCTCAACGCGAACGACATCCTGCCGACGAACGCCGACGGCTCGATCTCCATGCGGGTGAACAGCGACCTCTTTCACCTCACCGGCGTCGAGCAGGAGGAGACGAAACTGCTCCTCTTCCCGGACGCCGACGACGAGAAGCTGCGGCAGGTCCTTTTCCTCCGCGAACCCAATGAGCAGAACGAACTCTGGGAGGGTCACAAGCTGCGCAAGGACGAGGCGCAGAAGGCGACGGGCATCGCGCAGGTGAAGTGGCTCGGCGAGTTTCCCAGCACGCTGCACCGGCTGATCTGCGAAGCCGAGCACGTCTATCTCAACACCAACGAACACAAGCGCGCCGAATGCCGCGTGCAGACACGCGACGAGCGCTTCATCGCCGAGATTCAGCAGCGCTATCCGCTGCACGATTACTGCCGGCTCGCGCCGCTCATGCACGCGATCCGCGTGGTGAAAACGCCCGCCGAGGTGGCCGTGATCGAGCGCGCCTGCAAGCTCACGGAAAAGGGATTCCGCCGCGTGCTGCGGACCACAAAGCCCGGAAAAAGCGAAGCCGATGTCGAGGCTGAGTTCGCCTACGAATTCATCCGCGGACGCGGGCGCTTCGCCTACGAGCCGATCGTCGCCGCGGGGAAGAACGCGTGCTGCCTCCACTATCAGGAAAACGGCGCGGAACTCAAAGCCGGCCAGCTTCTCCTGCTGGATGTCGGCGCCGCATTCGCCAACTACAACAGCGACATGACGCGCACCATCCCGGTGAGCGGGAAATTCACGCCGCGCCAGCGCCGCGTGTACGCCGCCGTCCTCCGCGTGCTCCGCGCGATGACAGCGGCCCTGACTCCCGGCCTGAAGCCGAAGGACTGGCAGAAGCAAGCCGAGGCCATGATGACCGAGGAGTTGCTCGGACTCGGCCTGCTCAAGCCGCGCGACGTGAAAAAGCAGACCGCCGACGCGCCCGCGGTGAAGAAGTATTTCATGCACGGCCTCGGACATCCCATCGGCCTCGATGTCCACGATGTCGGCGACACCACCCAGCCCATGCAGGCCGGCTGGGTGATGACCGTCGAGCCCGGCATCTACATCCCGGAGGAGAAAATGGCCATCCGCCTCGAAGACACCGTCGTCGTCACCGCCGA
>JAYTML010000699.1:0-2409 GCA_043728655.1 Chthoniobacter sp.
CGACATCCTCGGCGCGCAGAACCGCATCGCGATCACGGACCCGGTGTATCCCGTGTATGTGGACACGAACGTGATGGCCGGGCACACGGGCGAGGCGGACGCGAGCGGCGCTTATGAGGGGCTGATCTATCTGGATTGCACAGCGGAGAATGGCTTTGTGGCCGCGCCGCCGACGGAGCACGCGGACGTGATCTACCTCTGCTTTCCAAACAACCCGACCGGTGCGGTGGCCACGCGCGAGCAGCTCGCGGCGTGGGTGGCGTATGCGCGGGAGCATCAGTCGGTGATCCTCTTCGATGCGGCGTACGAGGCTTACATCAGCGATCCGGCGGTGCCGCGCTCGATCTACGAAATCCCCGGCGCGCGCGAGTGCGCGATCGAGTTTCGCAGCTTTTCGAAGAACGGCGGATTCACGGGGACAAGGTGCGCGTTCATCGTGGTGCCGAAGACGCTCCTGGCCTCGACCGCGGGCGGCGAGCGCAAGCCGCTGCATCCGCTGTGGTCTCGGCGGCACACGACGAAATTCAACGGCGTGTCCTACATCGTGCAGCGAGGGGCGGAGGCGCTGTACTCGGCGGAGGGAAAGGCGCAGATCGCCGCGCTGGTGGAGCACTACATGGGAAATGCGAGCATCCTGCGCGAGGCGGCGTCGGCGGTGGGGCTGCGCGTTTTTGGCGGCGTGAATGCGCCCTACATCTGGGTCTCGACGCCGGCGGGGACGACGAGCTGGCAGATGTTCGACCGGATGCTCGGCGAGGCGAATGTGGTCATCACGCCGGGCAGCGGATTCGGCGCGATGGGCGAGGGTTACTTCCGCATCAGCGCGTTTAATTCGCGCGAGAATGCGGAGGAGGTGGCGCGGCGGATGAAGGCGATCGCGTGGTGAGCGGCGGCTGAAGCGCCGGCTCGCGCGATGGCTCGGATGAAGTGACGTGATCCGGTGCTGGGCGCGGCGTGACGGCATTTTTCAAGACAGCGTGCTGACATTCAAAGGAGCGCGTCATCCCGAGCGGAGTGTAACGGAGTCGAGGGACCTCGGCGGTTCGATAACGTGCTGCGCTGGATCGGACCGCCGGGGTCCCTCGACTGCGTTCCGCCCCGCCTGCGCCCTCGCGGAACTCCGCTCGGGATGACGTCGCTTATTAGTTTCGATCCGCCATCATCTATCGCACGGGCAGAGTGCTGCCGGATTTCGCCGGGGCTCGCGCGATCATTGCCACGAGAGGATGTCGTCGGAGCCTTTGGAGGTGCGGGGATTTGAGGGTGCGCCCTGCTTGCCGTCTTTGCCGAGGGACCAGACGAGGACGGGGAGACGGATCACTTTGTAAGGGTCGTCGGTGTACGGGTTGGCGATTTCCCCGTCGTAGTCGGAATCGATCACGATCCGATACAGATTCCCGCGCGGGTCGAAGTAGGCACCGCTTTCACGGTTGATGCCGGAGTGATACGGGCGAGTCGAGTCGGACGTCTTGACGGCTGTCTTGCCCTCGATGAAGACGATCCGGCGGGGGTTGTTCGTTTCGTCTTTCGCGCAAAGCATTCGGATGAGTTGAGCCTGGCGCTTTTCATCGAGGAAAAGTCCGTCGCCTGTGAAGTCGGGCCATTTGCCGTATTCGGTGTAATAGGCTTTGAGCGAAGACGTGAGGTGGGAAATCACGGTCTTCGTTTCGGACTTCCGATCGCCGCCGCCTGAGTGGATTGACACGGCGGGAAACAGGAACCCGGCGATCACCACGGCGAGGATGAGCCCGCCGAGTGTACGCAGCCATGCGCCTTCTTTTGGGGGAAGCTCGTCGAACACGCCGGGACAATACCCGGAACGTGCGTGGGCTTTCAACCCGGGCCTCGGCTGCGGATGGCGCGTGCGCCTTTCTATCTCAGCGCGACGATGGACCACGGCATCGACGGCGCGATGCCCTCCAGATGGCGCGTCCGCCTCTAGCTCAGCGCCCCGATGGCGCGCTTGTAGGCGGGCATGAGGTCGGTGGAGGCGGCGATGGTCATGCCGAGGTCGCGGATGATCCCGTCCTGGAGGGCGTAGGTCCAGCCGTGGATGGTGAGGGGCTGGCGGCGCTCCCAGGCGTCCTCGGCGACGGTGGTCATGGCGACATTGACGACCTGCTCGATGACGTTCAGCTCGCAGAGGCGGTCGGCACGGCGCTCGTCGGGGAGGGCGTCGAGGTGGGGGGCGTGCTTGAGTCGGATGTCCTGGATGTGGCGGAGCCAGTTGTCGGCGAGGCCGATGCGGCGCTGGGTGAGGGCGGCGGCGACGCCGGCGCAGCCGTAGTGGCCGACGACGATGATGTGCTCGACCTTGAGGACATCGACTCCGAACTGGAGGACGGAGAGGCAGTTGAGGTCGGAGTGGACGACGACGTTGGCGACGTTGCGGTGGACGAAGAGTTCGCC
>JAYTML010000700.1:0-1997 GCA_043728655.1 Chthoniobacter sp.
TCCCCCAAGCGCTGTCAGATGATGAACCGCTCCTTACAAATCCCGCTCCGCGTGCTCGTGCTGGCGCTGCTGTATTTCGTCACGGGCCGGCTCGGGCTGATGCTCCCTGCTTTCGGCTCGCAGATCACGCTGATCTGGCTGCCGACGGGCATCGCGGTCGCGGCGCTGCTGCGGTGCAGCTTCGCATGCTGGCCGGGAGTAGTTCTCGGGTCGCTGGCGGCGAATCTCGCGATTGGCAGCACATGGCCGGTGGCGATTGTGATCGCTGCCGGCAATACAGCGGCGCCTTTGATCGCTGCGTGGATCTTGCGGCGGACCGGCTTTCATGCGGCCTTTGACCGGCAGCGGGACATCCTGCTGCTCGCGATGGCGGCCGGGCTGGGCATGATCGCCTCGGCGTCCGTCGGAGTCGCGACTCTCTCACTGGCCGGGCTGCTGCCTGGCAGCGCTGTGGCCGCGTGGCTGATCTGGTGGGCGGGCGACACGATGGGAGTGATCTCCGCCGCGCCGCTTCTGCTCGCATTCACAGGTCAGGAGTGGCGCTTGATCGCCCGGCGGGGAGGGGAGTTTCTGAGCCTGATTGGCGCCACCGCCATCGTCGTCTGTGGGGTGTTTGTCCTGAATACGGGGGACGGCGGACAGCCATGGTCGGTCGCCTTCCTGCCGTTGCCTTTTGTGGCGTGGGCGGCGCTGCGCTTTGGCGCGATCGGCACATCGCTCACGCTGATTCTGCTTTCGGCCGGCGCAGCCTATGCCACGGCCACCGGACGCGGCCCATTCTTCCGGCCAAACCCGGCGTCGCAGGCGGTGATGCTCTGGCTTTTCATGGCCACGAGCGCGGTCCTCGGGTGGATGATCAATGCGCTGCACGCCGCGCGGACCAAGGCCACGGGCATGCAGCAGCTGCTGGAGCGCGCGCTCAGCGATGTGTCGCTCGGCGTGCTGCTCGCCGGCCTAGATCGGAGAATCACTTACGCCAATGCGGGCTTCACCCGACTCACCGGTTACACCGAGCCAGAGCTGATCGGCCAGAGCTGCCGAATCCTGCAGGGCTCAGGGACTGATCCGGCGGTGGCGGAAAAGCTCCGGGCGGCGCTGCATGGCGAAGGTTATTTCGACGGCGAGATCCTGAACTACCGCAAGGACGGCTCGGCTTTCTGGAACGCGCTGCTCATTTCGCCCATCCACGATGAGCGCGGTGTGAGGAGCGGCTTTCTCGGCATCCAGCGCAATGTCTCCGAGCGCAAACTGGCCGAGGAGGCGCTGCGGCGGAGCGAGGCGCAGTATCGCACGCTCGCGGATCATCTGCCGGATGTGGTGGCGCGCTTCGACAGGGACCGGCGGCACGTTTACATCAATCCGGCGGTAGAGGCTGCGACCGGTCTCAAGCCCGAGGCATTTATCGGGAAGACGAATGAGGAACTCGGGATGCCGCCGCAGATTACCGAGGTATGGAAGGCGACCCTGGAGCGGGTGTTTGGGACCGGCGGGGACGAGAAGGTTGAGTTTCTGTATCCTGGACCGCGAGGGTCTTCATTTTGGGAGTCGGTAGTAGTCGCGGAGCACGGTCCGAACGGAGGCATCGACTCCGCCCTCGTGCTCAGCCGCGACATCACGGAGCGCAGACGCGCGGACGCCCGCAGCGCGAGCGAACGCGCCGTCCTGGAACTCCTGGCCGCCGGTGCGCCGCTCGCCGAAGTGCTCGACCGCCTCGCACGCAGCTACGAGGAGATTTTTCCCGGCATGATGTGCTCGATCCTGCTGATGGATGCAGACGGAAAGCACCTCCGGCACGGGGCGGCGCCGAGTCTTCCCGAGGCATTCTGCCGCGCCGTGGACGGGGTCGAAATCGGGCCGGCGGTCGGCTCCTGCGGCACCGCTGCTTACACCCGGCGTATCACGCTCGTCGCGGATATCGCCACCGATCCGCTTTGGAAGGACTACCGGGATCTGGCGCTCGGCCGCGGCCTGCGGGCGTGCTGGTCCGTGCCGGTGAT
>JAYTML010000701.1:0-5586 GCA_043728655.1 Chthoniobacter sp.
ACCTTTTCGCGGACTCGCGAAAATGGCTGGCCGAAGGCTGGTGCGACTACCTCGCGCCGCAGCTCTACTGGTCGTGCGAGCCGGCGAAGCAGAGCTTCCCGGTGCTGCTCGACTGGTGGCGTT
Organism: Chthoniobacter sp.; assembly: GCA_043728655.1. Classification (GTDB taxonomy): domain Bacteria; phylum Verrucomicrobiota; class Verrucomicrobiia; order Chthoniobacterales; family Chthoniobacteraceae; genus Chthoniobacter. The sequence goes on from JAYTML010000701.1 coordinate 124, forward strand.
CGCAGAGCCGGGCGGGGAAGCCGATCTGGCCCGGAATCGCGACCGAGCGCATCGGCGCGACGCGTCCGGCATCGGAGATCGCCCGGCAGATCGCGCTGACGCGAAAGGGCACATCGGAGCCGGGCCACATCCACTGGAGCATGAAGGCGCTGATGAAAAACCAGGGCGGGGTCGCGGAACTGCTGAAGCGGGACGTGTACCGCTAGCGCGTGCTCGCGCTCATCTGCGCGAGGCAGTGGAGGAGGTAGGGGAGGAGCTGCTTTTTGCGGGAGACGACGGCGGAGAGCTCCCAGATATGCGGGCTGTGGGGCGGGTAGTCGATGGTGCGGAGAAAGGAGTCCGCGCCCCGGACGAGGAGGAGCGAGGTCTGGTCATTGATGTCGGTGACGAGGAGGCAGGAGAAAAGGAGGCCGTCGCGCGCGCGCGCCGTCTCGAGTGCGGCGAGGAGGGAGTCGCGTTTTTCGCCGAAGTGCGCAAAGGTCAGCTCCTCGATCTGTGCGACGCTGAACCGGTGGCCGTCTTCCTCGTAGGGTTTCGAGTCGGCGGTGATGGCCTGCTCGGCGGACATGGTGAGCAGCGGGGAGCCGACGCTGAAGATTTCGCCGGCGAGGTCGTCGGGATTGACGCCCGCGATCTTCGACAAGCGGTTGAGCGCGTCGCAATCCACGGGAGTGGTGGTGGGGGAGGTGAGATTGAGCGTGTCGGAGACGATGCCGGACATGAGAAGGCCGGCGACGGGCCTGGGCACAGGGATGCCGAGCTGCTGGTAGCAGAGCGAGACGATGGTGCTGGTGGAGCCGACGGGGTTGTTCCAGAAAAGGATCGGCGTGTCGCTGGAGAATCCTCCGAGCTTGTGATGGTCGAGGATTTCGACGATCGGCACCTTGTCCGCGCCGCGCACTGCCTGGGCGAGTTCGTTGTGATCCACGAGGATGAGCTGGCGCGGGATTTCCTTGAGGAAGTCGGACTTTGAAAGGATGCCGACGAGCGCGCCCTGGTCGTCGAGGACGGGGAAAATGAAGGCGGCGCTCTGGGCGGCGAGGTGGCGGGCGTCGTCGAGCAGGGTGTCTGCGTGAAAGCTTTGGTAATCGCTTTCGATCATGCGCCCGACGCGCACGGCGCCGCGGGCGAGGAGCACGGTCGTGGCGGTGTCGTGAGGAGAGGCGATGACCGTGACATTCGCGGCGCGGGCGGCGGCTCGAATTTCCTCGTCAATGGGCAGGCCGCCGGTGACGACGATCGCATGGACGCCCGCGGCGATGGCCATCTCCTGAATGCGAGGACGGTCGCCGACAAAGAGAACGACGTTTCTTTCGCGGTAGCGATGGAGCCGCGGGGCAAAGGAATCCTGCGCCATCGCGCCGACCATGAGGAACTGCTCGGCGGGTTCGGACGTGAGGGCGCCGGTGACAAGCGCGCCGCCGAAGGTGGTGACGATGTCGGCGAGCGAGGCGGTGACGACGCGGGCGCTGCCGGCCTCTTCGCGGGAGGGGAAAAGGTGGTGGCTGACCTTGAAGGCGCTAAGCAGGCCGAGGCACCGGTTCGCCTCATCGACGACCGGGAGTCCGCGCATCTGCTTTTTGTCGATGAGCTGGAGGGCGTCATAGACCGGGGAGTCGGCCCGCACGGAAATGACGCGCGGCTGCATGACATCGGCGACGCGCGGGGAGAGGTCGTTGATGAGAGCCGGTGCCTCGACGCCGAATTTCTTCAGGACGAAATCGATGCGCTCGTTGGTGTTTCCGGCGCGGCCGGCGATGACGTTTTCCTGCCCGGTGAGGCGCTTGAGCTCGGCGTAGGCGACGGCCGAGCAGATGGAATCCATGTCGGGATTCCGATGGCCGATGACGATGGTCTGCATGCGCGGCGGAGGATGCACACGCGCAGGGTGCGCGGCAAGCGGGCCGCGGTGACGATTTCGCGCCGGACGGCGCGCTGTCTGGATTGCGCGAGGCGCGGCTTAGAAGGTCCGCGTCGCCGCGGGTTCCGTCGTCTCAAGACGGGCGTGCTTGATCGTCTCCATCTTGCGACGGTCCACAGGGCTGGAAGGATCATAGTCCGTGCCGTGGGCGCGCCGGAAAATATCGTCGAAGTGATCACCGACAGGGGCGGGAGCTGTGAAGGGAATGCTCACTCCCGGCGTGGCGGGGCTGAACCGGGCTGGGCGGACGAATGCAGAGGTTTCCGTCCGCGTGGCGGGCTGCGCCTGGGCGACGGCGGATTCGTGCGCGGGCGCCTTGCGGACTTTCGCGATGCGCGTCACGCCTGGCTCGCCTGCTGGAACGACGGGAGTGTGCTTGGCGACCATCGTGTCGGTGGCCTGCGGTCCGTCGCCGATGAATTCCTTCTGCTCTACCACCTCGGCATTGCGGCGGAGGTAGAAGGCGACCTGCTTGTTCACGTCCTGGCCGGGCAGCCAGACCGGCTTGCCGAGGCGGGCGTCCATGAGCCACCACGGGTTTTCCGGGTTGGAGTCATCCTTGTAGATGACCGCGGTGTTTGTGCCCACTGCCTCTTCGCGCATCCGCGTCTTGTAGCGGTACTGGTAGGTCACGACCTTGTGCTCGACGTTGTCGGCCTTGAGCACTTTGTGAAGTTTGTCGGCGTAAGCCTCGGAGCGGTCTGCCGACTTCGCGGTCTTGTCGGCTCGCGTTTCCGTGACTTTTTCCCAGGTTGTCTTTTGTTTTGATCCCTCGCATGCGGCGAGGGTCAGGCAGGCGGCGAGAGCGAGTGAGTGGGACGTTTTCATTGGTGCGGCTGGGGCGGGGGCTGCTGTGGAATGGCGGCGCTTTTACAGTGATTCCAGCCGGTGCTCAACTGAAAACTCACGGGAAAGCGGCATTATTCCCAATTGCACGCGGAGCGGCCTTAAAGCAGGCCGAACTGGCTTTTCAGGATCCACGTCTGCGCCTTCACCGCGAGTTCGGCGGAATTCACCGGCTTCGCTAGAAAGTCGCTTCCGCCATTCAGGCTGGCGTGGGCACGCTGGTCCTCGGCGCCCGCCTCGGTGAGGAAAATGATCGGAGTCTTCCGGTAGTCCGGCTGGTCGCGGAGGCGGGCGCAAAGGCCGGGTGCCGTGCTGCCAGCGAGGTCGTAGTCGAGGAGGACCAGGTCGAATTTTCGCCCGGTCGCCTCCGTGAGCACCGAGCTTGCATCGGCGCAACTGGTGGTCTGGAGCTGCGCCATATCGAGGGAGGCGACGAGCGAGGCGAGCATTTCCTCATCGTCATCCACCGCGAGGACGCTGGCCTGCGGCAGCGATTTCGCCCGCTCCACCTGGCGCGGCTCGACGAGCCGCCCGAGCAGCTCGATCGCCTGCGTCACGGTTCGCGTCGTCGGCGTCTCCATCGGGCCCGGCTGGGCCAGCAGTTCATGCAGCAGGGCCTCCACGGAGGCCGCCACGCGGGCGATGGGGTGATCCTTCAGTGCGGCCGTGGAGTCCACAAGCTGCGTGGCGAGAGTCATCACCTCCATCCGCGATGCGTCGTCCTCCGGCACGCCAGCGACGCGGTCCAGCGCCGCGCGCAGGGGCGTGAGGATCGCGGCGATCGGCTGAAAGGCAGGCCCGAGCGGCAGCGTCACGCGCTGGGTGGCATTCGGGTCGAGCATGGACAAAGCGGAGGACGGGTCGCGCGAGGTCATCGCGCCGGGCTGCGGGGCGGCGCGGACGTGGGCGCCATTCATCGGCGGCACCGGCTTGATGCGCGAGCCGCGGAGTTCGTGGAGTTCGCGGGCGAGGCCGATCTTTTCCATCTGGAGCAGCTCGTGGGAGCGCCGCGCCGCGTCGCGTTCCCGGCTGACCACCGCCAGTTCCTCACGCACGTTTGCGAGTTCCAGCTTCAGTCCGGTGTTCGAGTGGCGGAGATCGTCGCGCTCGCTGGTCACGGCGCGGAGCGCATCCTGTGCGGCGGCGGAGGGCGTGGAATCGGTCCGCCCCGTGACGAGACGGGCGCTCGAGAGCATGTCCACCCGGCGCTGCTGCGCGATCAGCTTCGCCTGCAGCTCGGCGTTGTCGGCCCGGAGAAAGGCGGCGTCTTTTTCCAGCTGCTCCCTCGTGAGCAGCGCCTCGGCCGGGGCGGCTGCCAGCGGGTCAAAGAAGCACTCCACCGTCCCAAAAGAGAGCGGGCTCGCGTGCTGCAGATGAAAATCCGTCACCGGCGCGCCATCGACGAAGGTCATGTTCGTCGAGCCGAGATCGTGCAGCCGGTAGTGCCCGTCCGCCGCGATCAGCTCCGCATGGTTCCCCGACACCGACCGGTCCGAGATCTGGATCGTATTGTCCGGCCTCCGTCCGATCGTGATCCGCTCGCCAGAGAGCTGATGCGTCACTTCCATGTGGTTTGGCAGCTTGATTCGGAGCGTCGGCATTTTGGGTGAAAAAACGGGGCGTTGAGACGTGCGTTGACACAAGCAAATGGGATGCCGCGAACCCTGCTACCGCTTGCGCCTCCGTAAGTTCTGCCGCACTGTCCGCGCCTTTCTCATGCTTGATGAAATCCGCCGCCGCCGCACCTTCGCCATCATCTCCCATCCGGATGCCGGCAAGACCACGCTGACCGAGAAACTCCTCCTCTACGGCGGCGCGGTCCAGCTCGCCGGCTCGGTCACCTCCCGCAAGAATGCCCGCCAGGCCACCTCCGACTGGATGGAACTCGAGCGCCAGCGCGGCATCTCCGTCTCCTCGACCGTCCTCCAGTTCGACTACGCCGGCTACCGCATCAATCTCCTCGACACGCCCGGCCACAAGGATTTCTCCGAGGACACCTACCGCGTCCTCACCGCCGTCGATGCCGTGGTCATGGTCATCGACGCCGCCAAAGGCATCGAGCCGCAGACGCGCAAACTCTTCGAGGTCTGCCGCCGCCGCGGCGTCCCCATCTTCACCTTCATGAACAAGTGTGACCGCCCGACGCGCGATCCACTCGCCCTCCTCGACGAACTGGAGCGCGTCCTCGGCATCGGCGCCTTCCCCGTGAACTGGCCCCTCGGCACCGGCCCCACCTTCCGCGGCGTCTTTGACCGGCAGAAACGCGAAGTCCACCTCTTCGAGCGCACGCCCCAGGGCGCCTATCGCGCCCCCGTTTCCGTCAGCTCCCTCGAAGACGCCGAGATCCGCGAACGGCTCGACGCCGACGACTACGCCCGCGCCCTGGAAGAGCTCGAAATGCTCGACATCGCCGGCGTCGAGTATGACGAGGCAAAGGTCCACGCCGGCACCCAGACCCCCGTCTTCTTCGGCTCGGCGATGAATAACTTCGGCGTCCAGCTTCTGCTCGAAGCCTTCCTCGCCAGATCACTGCCACCGCAGCCACGGCGCAGCGTGAGCGCTGCTTCCGCATCGGGTGCTCCCGCCGATCACGCCGACACCGTTCCCCTCGATGCGCCATTCAGCGGCTTCATCTTCAAGATCCAAGCAAACATGGACCCGCGCCACCGCGACCGCATCGGCTTCCTCCGCATCTG